>JAGBYS010000128.1 GCA_017628675.1 Tidjanibacter sp. | reverse complement strand
TGTGTCTTCTCGATTGCCGCCAACATATCCGCATTACCTTGATACCTCTTCTTGCGAGCCTCGTAGAGAGCGTTCTCCTCTGCGAGTTTATCTGCCTCGCCCGCAGCCAACTCTTTCATTAGTTCTTGGTCAGCCTTGGCTGCAACCTCCTTCTGCTCTTTCAGTTTCTCTTGATACTGGGTATTGAGCGAGAGGAGCGTTTCCTCGCTATCGGTGTTGAGTTTGATGCGCTTGGCAAGGTGGTCTATTTCAAGTTGAAGCAACTGCGCCTCATATTCCTCTTTGGATGCGATTTCCCCAGAATTGTATTTTTCGAGCAATGCCAACTTTGCCTTTTGGAAGGCTTTATCTTTTTCGAGGCTCCATTCGCCCACATCGCTTCCATCTGTTGTGGTCGTGGTTGTATCAGGCTTTTGCGCCTTGTACTTGGCATTTGCCGCCACCCTCCTTGCCTCCGCAAGGTCGTAATAAGCATTCGCCTCTTCACGAGCCGCCTTTGCTTCTGCCAGATGCCGGGCGTTTTGTTCTTTGTGCCACGCCCACGCAGAATCTTCCTCAGCCGCTCGATAAGGGGCAGGTGCAGCACCGCCAGTTGAAATGACAGGCGAAAAAGGTCTTTCCAC
Organism: Tidjanibacter sp.; assembly: GCA_017628675.1. GTDB lineage: Bacteria > Bacteroidota > Bacteroidia > Bacteroidales > Rikenellaceae > Tidjanibacter. The sequence goes on along the minus strand of JAGBYS010000128.1, from coordinate 10,314 downwards.
ATATTGGTCGTGGGTATCCATATAGTCTTGCGACTGTTCGGCTTGCTGCTCGGCTTTCAACGCACGCTCCATTGCCTCTCCTGCTAACTTATCCGCAACTGTTGCCTCCGCACGCAACTTCATTGCAGCCAAGAAGTCCTCGGTGCGCTCTATGAGAAGCATATCTGCATCGTTCACATTGTTGATGGCAACACCCAAGTCTTCAAAAGCTGTTTGGTTGTCTTTTATGAATTGCTGTTTCGCATCCATATTGTCGCCCAAATCTTTCCAACTACGGCTTAATTTCTCCAACTTGACAATATCATCACCAATACCCAAGTCTTGTTCTTTCAGCGCATCATTGAGCCCTTTGGTTGCTCTTTCCGTAGCAGAAATCTCATTCTTGGCATCTTTTGTTCTATTTTTCAACAGAGAGAATGCTCCTGCAAGAGCACCGACACCAATAGTTAGCCAGCCGACAGGGCCGAGAGATGCGAAAAAGCCCTTCATTGCAACGGTGGCGGCTTTGAGATTTCCTACAAGAAGATTTTTTGCAGCACACAACAACTGTGTAGAGGCCGTCGCTGTACCACAAGCGGCCGCTTCCTGAATCAACGCAGCCCTATTTGCAGCGGACCAGAACGCTTGTAGTTTACCCCACACAACCGTGGCCTTTTGTTGCACCCAATGGGCGGCCAAAAGAGCCGTAAGAGCAATAATAACTCCGCCATACTTAGTACTAACCTCAATGAGACCACCGAGCAACTTAATGAGGTATGTGAAACCCGATAGCGACACATTTATAATTGGCACCAACTTCTCGCCAAGAGCCACGGATTGCGCCACAATGGCCTTCTTGTTTTTCTCCAATCTCGCCTGAGTAGTGTTGTTTTTCACAGCAAACTCGTTCAGGAGAGAGGTTCCTTCCTCAAAGGCTTTGTTAGAGAGCTCTTGCTGACGGCGAAGTTCCTCGGTATTGTTTGCCAACGCACCGAGGACCATAGTACAGCGCTGACCATCCAAACCAATAGCATTGAGCGACTGAACAACAGCATCCATACTACCACTATTGCCAATGCCTTCGAGGACTCGGACAAATGCCTCGTTCATATCCTCCTCCATCAGTTTCTTAAAGTCCTGCAACCTCATACCTGCCACACGAGCAAACACATCGGTCTTTTTGTACATACCGGTTATGACCATACCATAAGCGGTACCCGACACCTCGGCAGTCTGTCCGAGGCTGTCGAGCGTACCAGCAAGACCGAGAACATCAGTGATGGCAATGTCGGCGTTGGGAGCTACACCTGCCACTCTTTTGGCGAAATTCACGAGGTAGCCCTCGTTGGCTGTCGAAGCCATACCGAGTTCGTTAATGGCAGAACCAATTTTCAGCATCGATTGCTCGATACCGAACTCTTGTTTCAATCCGAAAATATCAACCAATTTGCCAACTTGGTTGATCGCCTCCTCTGCATCGCCACCGAGGTCGCGCGACAAAGCAACATTGATTTTGTCGGCAGCACGAACAAACTCTTCTACCTCTTCTTTGACGGTGATACCAAGTTTGCCCGCAACACGAGCAAGGTCCAGCAACTCGTTTTGAGCGGTACGAGTGTCGTACTTCTTCAACTCCTCATTCAACTCCATCACCTGTTGCTTGGTAAGTCCAGTCGTCTTCATTACATCGGCAACCGCCTCCTCGAAGTCTGCAAAGTCTTTGCGAGAGCGATTGATACCCGATATAACGAAAGCCATAGACGCAAAGCCAGCCGTGATGATACCGATATAGCGGTTGATTTTATTGGCCATATTCTGCATTACGGTACCCGTAACTTTCGACTGCGCTTGCAGTTCGGCCAAGCGAGCCTTCGAGAGTTTGAGTTCAGCGTTCAGTTTCGTCCATTGCTCCGTGCCTGGCACAGCTTTATTGAGAGCAATGGTCGTAGTTGATATGTGCTTTCGGAGCTCCGCCAGTGTCATAGTGCTGACCGACTGCTGACGGCGTAATGTTTCAAGGCGTGTGCGGTACCCCTCCAACGCCTTGCTCGATTTGTTTATCTCCGCCGTCAATTTGCGGTACTCGGCAGAATCCTTCTGACCTTGCGCCTCCATTCGTTTGCGGTCTGCAATCAATTTGTCCACCTCGGCACCAGTGTCGTGAATCTGCCTTTCGAGGGCAGCCATCTCTTTGCGCCCTGCATCACCATTGATGATGATGTTTAGACGCAAATCTTCATCTCTAAGTCTTTTTGCCATAACCTAACCTTCCATTTCTTTGAATGTTTCAACTACATCATCGGTCAGGTCATACATCAACCTCGAAGCAATAGAAGAGTAGTGGCCAAAGATGAAGCGGTTGTGGATGCGTCGATTACGCCTAACCACAACATTCCCTTGGTGTAGATTCTTAATGTCGAGAAAACGCTGATAGAGAATATGTCCATATTCGAGGGTGCCATCCATCTCATCACCACCCTTAACCTCTACCTTGCGAGTGTTGAACAAAAGGTGAGTGTGGAAGGTGAGTTTCTGTTGGAGTACCCTTGCCTGGTTCTCCATCAGTCGCCTACCTTCGTCCTCCAAGACGCTCCGAACAAACCTTTCCCTAATCGACATAACCTAATGATGTGATGTTCGGAAACAAAAGTAGCCTCCCAAAGGAGGCTACGAAAGGACAGCCAAAGGTGGCTATTTGTCGGGAATTTCTTCGATGCGGACAGGCTCGATGCCGGCTACGCTTTTGAGTTCTGCGATAAGTTGGTCTGCATCTTCTTCGGAGAATACAGTTACCTCATAAATAATTTTTTTGGGCATAGTGTATTAAGCATTTGGGAGGAATAAAAAACAGCGGTACTCCTCTAACCCGCTGCTTAATACACTTTGAATGGTGCTACTATGGTCATTACAACCACAGTACGGGGAGAATACCGCTGAAATCGTGCGCCAATACGCACAAGGGCATACTGATTGATGCGCTTCCGCACCATCCAAAATGTATTAAGCACTGCAAATATAGTGTTTAATCACAAAAAAACAACGAGGCCGTTTCTGTTTTTTAGCCTCGTTGTTTAATTAGTTACTTAATGGGTTATTCATACTTGATAAGGACTCCCGATGCTCGATAGCCAACACCGGGGCGCAATGTAGGCGCACCATTGGCATCGCAAGGAGTTATGGTGTAGCAAGCAATTCCATCTGCACCTTGTTTCTTGGCGACCGAAATCATTTGTTCTTCGACCATCTCTGGTGTGGCAGAACCTGTTCCACTCAACACATCTACGATTGTGGTAGCTGTGGTATCATCAACACCACCAGATGTTACAACAACATCTACCACTCCAAGAGTGAAGTATGGGCGTTGTGGCTGTAAAGATTCGGGGAAAATGTGGATTTTTGCTGCTTGGTAGACGGAAAAATCATACACAGACACTTGATTGAGGGCTGGGGCGCAAGCCATAGCTGACACCGCAATAGCGATGATAAGAAGCATTTTTTTCATAGGCTCATACTGATGTTTAGGAAAAAACTTTTCCCAAAGATAGTAAAAATAAACAAAAACGCACCAGCCGAAGCCAGTGCGCCCACAAACTAACCTAAAACTGAAATGAACCTATGAGCGGAAGTCTACCTCGATAGAGTAACCCAGCCAACCTCCGAAAACTGAGTACTCAGGATTTATCTGAGTGTTTGCGACATCAAAGCCACAGAGCACTCCGTTAGATATATCGTTCTCTATACAACTGCATAACTCGTCAACAGTTTCAAGGATGCCTGAAAATTGGTCTGCCTCCGAAGCGTCTGTTCGTTGCTGAGCCAAAGTTTTCTCCAACACAAAGATAACAACCGAGGCTCTCCCAGAATAGATATCTGTATTCCCCCCGTCGTTATACACAGGGTAAGACACGAGCACTCGCCTTTTGATGGGCAAAGGTCTATCAAGCACCGATACGCAGTTGTCAGCCGACACAACCATCGCCACATCATTGGCCAATCCGCAATGCGTGTACTTCATCGAGCGAAGATACTCAATGAGCCGCCTAATGTTTTTTCCTCTGTTCTTCATATCGTTTATTTTCCTTCCAATTATGCCACATTGCTCGCAGAACCGATGGCAACGGCTGGGCATCCACATTGTCCATCGTTCCCATCGAACCCTCCTTTGCCAACTGCGACAGCAAGTCGTTGAGTCCATAGGGAGTCTTACTTTCGCCAGTTCCCTCGTACAACAAACTCATATCAACCTCTTCGCCATCAACGATAATGACTGACGACTGAAGGTAGTTGACGCAAGCCGAAAAAAACAGCAGGGCAAGCTGTTTTTGCCACGGCTTCATTTTTGCCACAGCTCGGCGTTCACGCACACCAATAGTTGCATCAAGGGGCCGAACCTTGCGACCTGCAAGATTGACCGAGCGTGATGGGCGACGGAACAAGCAAAGTAATAGGTTGTTCAGATCGTCATCATCACCAGAGGACAAGAATATGTGCAGAGCATTGGATGCTGCTCTGTACTCGCCAAATGTTAAATCAAGACATAAATCACCGGGCCCCACGAGGGTAGTGAATAGTCCCACTCGCACCTTTGGAAGAGGAGATGTGATTGAGTCGTAAGACAGCGATGCCTTGTCGCCCGCAAACATCCACGCCAAACATTTGTCGCAAAGGTTGTAGACATTGACATTCCGTTCCTCTGCCAATTCGGGATGCAGACGATCCCAACGAACACTCCTCGATGTGCGTCTTAGCTTCAAGAAATAGTAGAGCACCCTTACATTGAAGTCGAGAGGCGAACGCTGTTGAAAAATACTCTCGCAATGCGTTCTTATCACAAATCGGAGGTCTGCTGGCGACAATTCACTCCACGATGACGGGATAGTGGCACAAATGCCCCTTTCTGGTATCTCGATAGTGTTCATAGGCCCATATTGAAATGTTTCTGTTGTGGGTTATTCTTAGCAAACAATTCTGTGGCTGTGGTAGGTTTAACGAGATTCAATAGTCTTCGACAAACATCCCCAGCCGCATTTTCCATAGAGTCAATAAACCACAACATCTCTTCTTTGGTTGCAGCCGTGAGGCCACGACCTCCTTGGTAGGTAGAGCAGAAGGCGCGAGCCACAGAGAGTGGAAATACATCAAGCGACCAGCGGCGCACAGCCTCTGCGAGAGCCGAGAGAACTATATATCGACGAGCGAGCTGAGATGAAGGCCCTCCGTTGATGACAGGCTCCCAGTATTCGCCACAGATAGGTCGTAGCTTCTCTTCCTGCACCTCCTGCATCAGCGGAAGCAGACGGAAGTATGTGTAGTAAGAGCCATCGACAGGGTAGACCTGCTCCAACATCACAAGGTCGCCAACGAGGCATCCTTTCAAACGTGCGTGAACTGGTGCGTCGCCCCACTCGTTGAAATAGTCACTATTCTGCTCCAAAAAGCCAAAGAGCGAATCGAGACTTCGATAATACCTCTCACGAGCAGCACTATCATCCCGCTCAATCATCCACTCCCACGCCATTGTCTCGGCTCCATCTGCCTTTACCTTGCGACCATTGTCGCCGTGCGACACGAGCGTCTGCTGATGATATCTCGATGTGGCAAGGCAAGCGATTGAACGCTGAATGTACTGGACCAACTTCGCATCCAAAGAATTGTCGATTGAGTGAGTGATATAGAAGGTTGAAGCACGACGCATCACCTCCTCGCCTAACAATTTGGTCAAGGCTTCGGTGGCGAAAATAACCTCCGACTCGATATTGGAATAAGCATTGCTTGCAGAATAGGTACCTGTCAAGCAAGCAAGCTCGTATGCTCCATTATTGTCTTTATTGAAGAATGTCATAGTGGCTGCTGGTTTTTGATTCGATTACTTGGTGACACATTCTCCTCCACCTCTACGGCTTGGTGGTAGAAAGCGAGTTCTATGCCTTTTTTGTGCGGGAAATTAAATGCGATAGCCTCGTTGATATTGCGCAACAAGACTTCGCTCGGTATCTGAACATCCGACAGTTGGAATAATTTATGAGCATACATCAACTCGGAGCCAGAGGCGAGCTTACCCTGCACCATCACATTCGAGAGGGCGGGGTGCAATCCCATACCCGAAGTGATGGCCGACACGGAAGCATCCGATATTTTCAGCTGGCTCTCGACAAAGTCCTTCATCTTTTGGTCGATAGGCTCTACCTTCCAAGAAACAACTTCGTTCGAGTCAGCGTCGTAATAATCCACGGTGTGAAGGAACTTGCCAGAGTTCTTGTCTCCCGACAACACCTCCGTCAAATGATTGAGTTGCTCTGTCATCGCTGCATTGATAGCCGCATCAAGGTCTTCACTGCTCCACTCAGGGTGAATGTCTGCAAGTATACTTCGCTTCTTCTCCCAAAAAACTTGCGGAGAGTGAACATGGTAAGCCACATTTATGCCATTTTCTGTAACATACTTGAATATGGTGGGGATGTTGGAGCCTCTTAAAATCCAATTAAGAGAGCCAAAATACTGAGGAACGGAATAAAAATCACGACCATAGGCCGCACTTCTATTATAGGAAGCCGACACTGGGTGCGCTGCGGGATTCGCTCGGTCGAACACTGGCAAGGTTGTAATGCCTGTGGTGTAGCAGCCACGCTCAAAATCACCAACAATGATATGGGAAACATCTGCCAAATTACGGCTGTTTACCCACTCCAAGCGACAGTTGCTTGCGGGGAGGTGTTCAAGGTGGCTGATGCGAGCTGGGCGACCAATTCGCCAACCCCTCTCCAAAAAATGAGCTGTAAAGAAGCATCTCAAATGGAGATAGTCACTCATACACCCTTTGATGTAGCCTTTATAATCCCAGCCGTCAAGCCACGCTTGGATTTCTTCATCTTGCAACCACAACCTACGAGGCTTGCCATCGTCGTAAACAATTTTCGACAGATATAGACCTTGGCCATAGAGTAACCCCATCTGGCGGTCTATGATGCCCGGAGCGAGGTTATTCGCCTCGACAATATCTCTTATCTGCGAAGGAAAGGTGTTGAAGGTACCCCAAGGCACGATGGAACGCCCACCTACACTAATCGGCAGAGCCTCCCAATTTCGAGATGAGAGAAGTTGCCAAGCGAGGCCACTATTGTCCTCTTTGGTACGAGTAGAGATAGCATACACTGCAGTATCGAGATGCAAAGCAACGCTATCCTTGTCGATTTGTTTGAGTTGTTTTTTCATTATTTCAATTCTAAATCTATGCCATTGAATGTCAATAATAGAGGCTGATAAAACCTCTTCTGCTCGCCTGTATCAAGGTCAATATATGACTCAACAATATCGGCGTGCTTGTGATACTCTTGACGCTCCCTTTTGCCAAGCCTTGCTCTGGCAACGGACACAATCCCCTTACTTGTTCCCTTTGTTGAATTGTAGGAAACGAACGAGAACGAGAACGGTATCTTCTCAGAGGACAGACGCCTCATTTCAGCGAGTGCAGAGTATACTTCCATAGGTCAAAATTAGGCCTATGGAGGGCCAAAGAAAAGGACATCCGATAGAGAAGAATATAACCCCTTAAACGAGGCGTGAAAATCCGATTCCGAACGCCAAACCCCCGATTTTTCAATGAGTTTCCGAGTTGAAAAATCGAAAAAATTTTGAGTTTCAGCAGATTAAGTAACTGAATTGCGAAAATTCAGTTACTTAATCACACAAAGAACCCCGCCCCGCCCTCTCGTGCATTTGCGACCGCAACTCCCCGCAAAAATGGATATATGACAAAATCCCACCGTAAACATAGATGTCGCAGGGCGACACCGCACCAAAAAATCCCACCATAAACACAGATGTCGCAAGGCGACACCACTTTTCAAACCTCTTGGCAGTGAGAGCGTAAGGGCCCCCTTGCTCGATTGTCAAAGTAAACAATAGATATCGGAGCGGTTTTGTGCAGTGGTATATTTCTCCTTACCACAAGCCACAAAAAAAAGCCACGCCGAAGCGTGGCTTTTATGCGGAGATACCGCTTTGCCCGCCCGCCAATTTTTTGGCGGGGGCATCCAATCTGATTAGTCAAGTATGGAGCCATCTATCTCGATAGTGGCGCAAATGGTAGGCTCTGGAATATATGCCTCTTCCGTTTCCGTTCCTGCCTCGGTGCGTTGGTTAGGTTGTACCACATCAAGGTTTGAGAAGAGGAAAGCCAACGGGAAAAATTCATATTGGCGGGCGATGCGTTCCGACTCGGTAAGGGTGGCGAGTTCTTCCTCGGTAATTGCGGGCGTACCCTTGCGAGGTTGTCCCCACACCACCGTAGCCTTGGCACCTTTGCGGATAGTTGCGCCCTCTTCTTTCCACTCGTTGAAAGTCTTGTACTCGGTTACTCCCTCCTGCTCATACACAAAATTAAGGAGTATGAAGTTGATGGTGCGCCCAGCCCAATAGAGTGCGCCCTCTGCGGTCGAAGCGGTTTTTTTGAGGTTTTCCCGAATTGTGCGGGCTTTCTCGCTGGCGAGAATAAGGGCTGCTCTCTTGGGGTTCATCTTTTTAGTGGTGGGGGTGTTGTTCGTTTCCATTGTTTTTGTATTTTTGTGGTGCATTTCGTTATTTGTTCCGCTTGGGACTTTTAGCGCAGAGGGGGAGGCGGTCTCCCCCTCTATTTTTGTGTCTGCGCTTTCGTTGGTTAGGCTGCAAGGTCTTTGCTCAACTGTTCTGCCTTTGCCTCCATTTTGCTCTTCAAGTCTACCAAAATGGAGTTTATCAACTCCTTATTTGACACCGACAAAACGGTTTCATCTTTGTAGTTGTTGGGAGCAACGAGGCGGAGGCGGTAAATTTCTCGTGTGTCGGCAAAGTCTGCCACCTCTGCGTTTTCCTCCTCGACTTTCTCAATCAGCCTCTCGATGTGTGCAATCATCGAGTTGTAACTCTTGTATCGCTCGGCGAGTTCCTCTTTCCTGTGGTAATAAGCGATGCGCTCCTCAATCGTTTGAGGCTCTTGTCGGAGTTGCGATTTTAACTGCTTTATCTCCTCTTCGAGTTTGGCGAGTTTGGGGTCGGGAGTAACAATCTCGCCAGTGGCGGTGTCTACTTTCACATCCTCGGCTGTGATAGTTTCGGCGACTGCACCCTCTTTGGGAGCGGTTGCGGGTTTGTTGGTTTCGGGCTTTGCGACTGCACCCTCTTTGGGAGCGGTTGCGGGTTTGGTGTTGTTTTTCATAGTGTTGTATTGTTTTAGTTTGTCGGGTATGCCCCCGACGGGCTTGTGATATCATCGGACTGCCGAGTGAGTAACCTTTTTATTCAATGCTCGGCTTAGTGTGGAATGCCCTATTCGTAGGGCTTGTGTAACTCAATTCTCAACATTTCAAAGAACTCCTGAACATCATCGTTCAGCCTCGTTTCGTAAACCTTTTCGGTGCGGTAATTCAGTGCCGAATTTTCATAGAACAAATAGATGCGAAGCACCTCTAAGCCTCACCAAGGGTTGGCCATCTTTTTTTTGCGAAAATTTCTTCAGAGTGCCCGCAGGGTAAATTTTCACATCAACGACTTGAAAAAAATATGGTCGTTCATTGGTAGGTGAAAATCGGTGGCTGTTACTTTGCGCCGTGAAAGGAGGAGAAAGGGGGCAGTACAATGATGAGGAGCTCGATGTCGAGAATGAACACAAAGAGCAGCGAGGGGATTCCATACAAGGAAGCAGAGCAAAAAAAATAGGTGCCCAATGGAGCACCTATACCTTTATCCGACGAAAGTCGACGGCTTGTTGACCGCAGAACGGGCAATCTCGCGCCACTCCGGGCGCATTACCAAATACTTGAATGCGTCGGTTGCATTCGTGGATTCTGTGGGCAAACGAGAGGCTTCAAGCCTCTCTCCGCTTTTGTCCTTCTTAATCAACCCATCTCTAACGAGTGTTCGGGCATTTTCCAGCGGTATCCTAAGATATTTGGCCGTGTAGTAGTCGATACGCACTTTCGGGAGCTGTGGTAAATCTTCCCCCAATAAATGAAGTTGAAAGTAATACTCTTCGGTTTGACCGATATTGCCTTGGCCAAGCGACATCAAGTCCACTCGCCAGCCGGTACGCTTGCCATCCTTATCTTTTTCAAGAGCCGACTTTAACTCTGTGGCTTTGTCCTGGTTTATCTTCTTGTTTTGGTTTCCCGAACGGTCATAGTACAACTTTATCACCTTCTGCTTGTGGTGAGCAAAGTAGCGGAGGAACTTGTCGGCTAACTCTCTCAAATGTGAAGGAGGTAGGGTGTAGAAGAACGCCAAAACCCTCAGAACTCTGTCATTTGCCGTGCGAGATGATTGAGCCACAACCATTGAACACATATTGCCGAAATCGACACC
>JAGBYS010000127.1 GCA_017628675.1 Tidjanibacter sp. | reverse complement strand
GGTTGTTCTTCGAGATGAAGCCAGCCTCGATGAGAGTCCCAACGTTGATGTCGGTGATGTTCTTGTTTGCTGCCAATGCTTCGAGAGTATCCAAGTTGATAGGTTTGTACTCAACACGTTTGATGTTGGTGAAACCAAACTTGGGCATACGACGCTGCAAAGGCATCTGACCGCCCTCAAAGCCCAGCTTGTGGCTGTAACCCGAACGCGACTGTGCACCCTTGTGACCACGTGTAGAGGTACCACCGTGACCCGAACCCTGACCGCGACCAATCCTCTTCTCGTGGTGAGTCGAGCCTGCTGCGGGTTTAAGATTGCTTAAATTCATCGTTATTCTCTTTTTTACTTTTTTTACTTCTGTGAACTTTACTCTTTAACGGTCTCAACCTTAACCAGATGTTTAACCTTGTTAATCATACCGAGGATGATGGCCGAATCCTCGTGCTCAACGGTCTGGTTTACTTTGTGCAGACCAAGTGCGTCGAGGTTGCTGCACTGGTTTTTGGTCTGACCAATGCGGCTCTTTACCTGAGTGATTTTCAATTTTGCCATAATTTCTTCCTATTCGATTAGCCGTTAAATACTTTAGTCATAGAGATACCGCGCAACTGAGCTACCGAAGCTGCATCGCGGAGCTCCATAAGAGCGCCAACGGTGGCTTTCACCAAGTTGTGGGGGTTCGACGAACCTTTGCTCTTTGCCAGTACGTTGTGGATACCAACGCTCTCAAATACAACACGCATTGCACCACCTGCCTTCACACCGGTACCAGGGGCTGCGGGGCGCATAAGCACCTGCGAACCACCGAAACGGAACTCCTGCGAGTGGGGAATAGTGCCGTTGATCACGGGAACCTTTACAAGATTTTTCTTTGCGTCCTCTACGCCTTTCGCGATTGCCGACTGAACCTCGCTAGCCTTACCCAGACCGTAGCCTACAACGCCAGCCTCGTTACCAACAACTACGATGGCCGAGAAGCTCATAGTACGACCACCTTTGGTTGTTTTCGACACCCTCTGGATTGCTACGAGCCTGTCTTTGAGCTCGAGGTCGCTTGTCCTAACTTTCATATTATTGTTTGCCATAGTTGCTCTTTAGAATTTAAGACCGCCCTCTCGTGCGGCGTCTGCCAACATTTTTACTCTTCCGTGGTAGAGGTAGCCGTTACGGTCGTACGAAACAGCCTCGATGCCCTTTGCAAGTGCACGCTCGGCGATGAGTTTGCCAACCATTTTAGCCTGCTCGATACCATTTACCTTCTGTGCAGCCTCTGCAATCTCTTTGTCAAGCGACGAAGCCGATGCGAGAGTCACGCCCTGCTGGTCATCAATCAACTGTACATAAATCTGCTTGTTGCTGCGGAATACAGTCATACGAGGTCTTGCTGCGGTACCCTCAACTACCTTGCGGATACGCATTTTAATCCTCTCTCTTCTTTCGATCTTATTCAATGCCATATTTACGCGATTTTACTATTTAGCGTTAGCAGACTTACCAGCCTTACGACGCAGGGTTTCACCAATAAATTTAATACCTTTACCTTTGTAGGGCTCGGGTTTGCGGAACGAGCGAATCTTTGCAGCAACTTGACCAACAAGCTGTTTGTCGATGCTCTTGAGAGTGAGAATGGGGTTGCCCTTCTTCTCCTGCTGCACCTCAGCCTTAACCTCGGCGGGCAACATCAGGAAAATATCGTGCGAATAACCCAAGGAGAGTTTCAGGAGCTGACCCTCTACCTCTGCTTTGAAACCAACACCTACGAGTTCCTGTTTGATCTCGTAGCCTTTCGAAACGCCCACTACCATATTGTTGATGAGTGCGCGGTACAAGCCGTGCATAGAGCGGTGGCGTGGCTGATTCGTAGGACGAGTTACTGTCAATACGCTACCCTCAACGGTTACGGTGATGTCAGAGTCAACTTTCTGGCTCAAGGCACCGAGAGGTCCTTTCACGCTTACCACATTGTTGGCTGCAACCTCTACGGTCACGCCTGCAGGCAAGTTTACAGGTAATTTACCAATTCTTGACATTTTGTTTGTTTGTTAAAAGTGATTAATACTAGTAGATGTAGCAGAGGATCTCGCCACCTACATTCTCCTGACGAGCTTTCTTGTCGGTCATGATACCTTTGGGAGTCGATACGATAGCGATACCCAAACCGTTCTGTACCTTAGGCATATCGGCTGCCGAAGAGTAGCGACGAAGACCGGGGCGCGATACGCGCTCAAGACCTTTGATGGCGCAAGCCTTGGTCTCCTGGTTGTACTTCAACGCGATCTTGATAGTCGAAAAGCCTTTCTCGTTCTTGTCAAACTTGTAGGCGAGAATGTAACCCTGATCGTAGAGGATCTTGGTCATCTCCTCCTTCATTTTTGAACCGGGAGCTTCAACCGTTTTGTGGTTGGCTTTCGCCGCGTTTCTAATCCTCGTGAGGAAATCCGCAATAGGATCTGTCATAGTTGTAATGGATTAAAAGTTAAAAATGTAAGTTAATTAATTTTCACACCACCGCACGGGCCATCCCTCTGAGGAACAGTCAGTTACGGCAATATTTGTTTGCCTAAAGGTGCCGTTAAGCACTTTTAAGCGGGCAAAGATAGGAATTTTTTGTGGATATTTTGCAAACTTTTCGCAATGAATTTCAATCTATTGCGTATTTTTTTCTCTCCGACGGCTGCGCCAAGAGCGGCCCGGCAGTTGGTCGCAAAAGGGGGTGACTTGCTTCGGAGGGCAAGAAGGGCCAAAGGGGCTAAAAGGGCAAAAGGGGCCAAAAGGGCCAAAAGGGCTAATGGCTAACAGCTGATTGCTTATCTACACACGCCCCGCCCTTCGGGCACCCCTCTAACTTTAGAGGGGGATTATGATGGGGCTTATGGGACTTATAAGACCTATGGGGCCCATAACCATCTTCGCCCTTCTGGCCCTTTTAGCCCTTTCCGGCCCTTCACAAAAGTTCACGGGTATTAAAAAAGATACCCGTGAACAGAACTAATGGCTAATGGCTGATTGCTTTTCTACACACGCCCCCGCCCTTCGGGCACCCCCTCTAACATTAGAGGGGGACTATGATGGGGCTTATGGGACTTATAAGACCTATGGGGC
>JAGBYS010000126.1 GCA_017628675.1 Tidjanibacter sp. | reverse complement strand
GAGAAGAAGCACAATTCCAACACTTCGGATTGACAACACGATGGCCACGGAGGTGAGCACAGTCATAAGAGTCAAAATCGCATCGGCCCTAACACCCTGACTCCTGGCAAACTCTCTATCAAATGCCACATACATTATCTGCCTTCCAGCCAATGCCATAAGTCCAACCAACACTACAACTAAAACCGCCAAAGCCAATATACTACTGCGACTTACGGTAAGTACATCGCCAAACAAAAAGGTCATCAAATTGGGGGCATAACCAGGCGTCAGAAAGATAAACAGCAGACCAACGGCCATACCCAGACTCCACACAATTCCGATAACCGAATCCTCTCTGATGCGCCCTCTTCGTGAGGCAATCTCAACCCCCAGAGCAGAGAGCACCGCGAAGACCATTGCACCGCCTATGGGGTTGAGCCCAAAATGATAGGCTATGCCAATGCCACCAAAGGAGGCGTGGGTGATACCGCCGCCCAGGAAAACCATTCGACGCGACACCACATAAGTGCCCACAATTCCACACGCAACGCCAGACAGGATGGCCACCAGAAAGGCGTTCATCAAAAAGTCGTACGATGTAATTGCGGAGAGAAAATCCATAACCTTATACCTATTTTTTTTACAAAAGCGGACAAAGATACCAAAAAGTCACGAAAAATTCCTATTTTCGCACCAAAATAGAAGCTATCGACAGAGAAAAAATGAGAGTTTATTTCTACACATTGGGTTGCAAACTCAATTTTTCGGAATCCTCAACCCTTGCCCGCGAGTTCACCCAAGGTGGCCACACCCGCACCGAGGTCATCGAGGAGGCCGATGTGTGCATCATAAACAGCTGTTCGGTCACCGAACACGCCGACAAAAAGTGTCGCAACATTGTGCGTCGCATTCACAAACTAAACCCCAACGCAATCATCGCCGTGACAGGATGTTACGCTCAGCTCAAACCCCACGAGATTGCCGCCATTGAGGGTGTCGACATCGTCCTCTCCAACAACGACAAGGGCGATATGTATCGTCGCGTGGTGGAGTTTGGCGCCAAAGGTTCCCACCAGGAGGTCACCAGTTGCACCACCGAAGAGCTCACACGCTTTTTTGCAGCCTTCTCCTCCACTGAGCGCACCCGAGCATTCCTGAAAGTGCAGGACGGTTGTGACTACTGCTGCAGCTACTGCACAATCCACAATGCCCGTGGCGCAAGTCGCAATATGCCCATCGCCGAACTCGTCAAAGAGGCCAAGGCTATTGCTGCCGAGGGACACAAGGAGATTGTCATCACGGGTGTGAACACGGGAGATTTCGGCCGCACCACGGGCGAACGCTTCGCCAACCTTCTAAAGGCGTTGGATGGAGTTGACGGCATTGAGCGCTACAGGATTTCCTCCATTGAGCCCAACCTGCTTACCGACGAGATTATCGCCATTTGCGCATCGTCGCCCAAGTTCCAGCCCCACTTTCACATTCCCATACAAAGTGGCTGTGACAGAATACTTAAGGAGATGCGCCGACGCTACAACACGGAGATGTTTGAAGCCAGAATCAAGGCCGTGCGAGAGGCTATGCCCGATAGCTTCATTGGCATAGATGTGATTGTCGGCTTCCCTGGTGAAAGCGACGAAGAATTTCAGACTACCTACGATTTTCTGGAGCGCCTTGCACCCTCATTCCTTCACATATTTCCCTTCTCTGCCCGTGCCAACACCCCGGCCGCAGCAATGAAAAACAAGGTGCAAGACTCGGTGAAGACCGCTCGCGCCGCCCGCCTCGAAGAACTCAGCAGCAGGCTCCACAGGGATTTCTATCAGAAGTATGTTGGTACAGAGGCCAATGTGCTGTGGGAGAGCTCGCCAAAGGCCGGCTGGATGATGGGCTTTACAGAGAACTACATAAAGGTCAAAATGCCCTACGACAGCACCCTCATCAACACCACCGAGAGAGTAAAACTCTCTTCGGTTAACGATATGTGTGAGATGATAGGCGAAAAGATCAAATAAAGTTGTATCTTTGTGCAGATATAAACACCCGCTTCCAACAAGAATGAACACAATACGCAAGAAAATATCACGAGGCTTTTGGGCTGTATCCATTGTGCTCGTTTGTGCAATGGCCATCAACATCTTTGAACTCAAGAGGCTTGGCTCCGATGCCGACCAAATCATCGACGAGGAGGCACGCCACACCGAGTATGCCACCCAGATGCTCAATGCTCTTCAGAAGCAGAACCGCGCCATACTGAATATGATTATCCTTGGCGAGGATGCACAGACCGAG
>JAGBYS010000125.1 GCA_017628675.1 Tidjanibacter sp. | reverse complement strand
GACACCTTGTACTCAAAGGCTTACCTGCGCCACCTAAGCGTCTCGGGCGAGATGATGGCCGCACAGATCGGCTCGCTCCACAATGTGGCCTTCTACCTGTGGCTGGTGGGCGAGGCCCGCAAACACATCCTCGCCGGCGACTTCAAACCCTGGAAAGAGGAGATGGTCATAAAACTCTCCCGCAGGCTGTAGAAACAAACAAAACAAAAAAGGAGGCTCGGGCCTCCTTTTTTTTGTTTAAATAATCCGCTTAACACATCAAATAAACTTGCTAGCTGCGGCAATAATTTCATTTGAATACTGATAGATATCGTCGAGTTTGGCAATCTCAATTCTAGACTCTTTTTTATTTTCATCCACAAACGCAATTCGCTTACAATCAGTACTCAAATAGAAACGACACACAAGTCTTCGATTATTATCATCCAAGAAGATAGCAAAATAAGACTGTGCATCCCTATATGTAATACGCTCAACGGGAACAACTCCCCTCAAAATCGCTTTCACAATATAAAAGGCTTCCATTTCCTCAACAGTTGTCACCACATTGCGACTGGGTTTCTCTTCCACTTCTATGACAGCCTCCTCTTCTGGCTTGCTCTCAGGCACAGCGACAACATTACTCTCCTTAATCGCTGCTTTCAATCGGTCAGAAATCATTTCATTTATGTAGTTGGAAATCGTTCTCCTAACCAACACAGAAAATTGATCCAAAACCTTCTGATTAAAGACACCTTCGTACACCTGTTTACCGAAATACTTTACAAAATCTGCAGATGGGTTAGCAAACTCTCTACCGATTGCCTTTTTCAACTCACCCATATACTTCAACTCACTTGCAGAACTAAGTATTTGACTCACATCGAAATAAGAGAGATGGAATTTTTTCAGTTCCTCAATTTGCTCGTCCTTGAGATCCAACATATTAACCTCCAAAAATGGTTTTTCATCCATTTTATTCGGAGTTTCTAAATCGGTATAGAATTTATAAATAATACCATTTGTCAATATGCCAAATTTTGCCTTTGACACATGAAAATAACGAAGAAGCTGATTATCGTGTAAACATAAATTTTGCTCCCAATGCTTACACTCTACAAGAATAATAGGCTCACCATCTCGCAATATCGCATAATCAATTTTTTCACCTTTCTTTGTGCCAATATCGCAATGCATTTCAGGCAACACCTCAAGGGGGTTAAATACATCGTAACCCAACGCACTGATAAAAGGCATAATTAGAGCATTTTTGGTCGCCTCTTCCGTAGGCAAATTTCCTTTCAAAACATCAATGCGCTCCGAAAGTTTCTTAATCTGATCTTTGAAGTCCATAGTAAATATTTTATAGGTTAAATCTACTCACTCATATCATCCAACAAGTACCTATGTATGAGGACAATAACACAAAGACAGCAACCGCCAAGGACACAAAAACGTGGGTTCACTTTCAGTTGAAAGGGACGACCAAGTACCCTGCACGAACAAAAGCACAACCCACGCCAAACGGCGAGGGCATTTAATGTGCCTATTGTTTGTTCGCTGGAAAAAATTGGTCGTTTTATCAACTAAACAATAGCCCTAAATGCCATCTAAAAAACAACTATCTATTTGATAGTCGGTCACAAATATACAAAAACTAGACGAGAAACAAAGTACACCAGAAACAAAAAAACTTTTTCTTTGTTTACAGTGCACATAATCTCAACATCTAACTCACTTAGTTGCATATCCTTTGCAAAATGCAGGAAAAACTACCACCTTGCCGCAGTTTTTGTTAATATCGCTACTTTTGGTGGCAAAAGTAGCACAAAAGCCACCGCACGGCATCCTTGACGGGATCGTAGAAAGAAAAATCTAAAACGGACGCATAAAGCGGGCAAAGCATTTGCCGTCTCCGTTTCTTAACGATTTTTCCTCCTACTCTCGCCACAACCGCACAAGGCGGTCGCTTCTCCGCCAAAGATGCAAGTGCGGGGTTTATGGAGCGCTTCGCGCAAGTTACATACAAAGAAAATGCGCATCTTTTTGTTTGACAGTTGGCAAACAATAGAACTCTGCTGCACCGCGCGGCATCCTGCCTCAGCTCTGGGGGAGGGGCGAGAGGGAAAAATTTATCAATCCTCAATTTTCCATTCTCAATTATCAATTTTCAATTTTTCTTTCTATCTTTGTAGTTTCTAAAGCGCCTTTGCAAAGCAAAGGAGAGGACAAACAGGCAGACAACAATGGGCGATTACAGACTCGAAGAGAAAAACCGAAGGAGCTGGTGGCCGGGGTTCAAAATCCTCGACGGCTACATCACGCGCAAGTTCCTGGGCACCTTCTTCCTTGCCATCGCCCTGATTATCACCATTGTAGTGGTCTTCGATGCGGTCGAGAAGATTGACGACTTCATCGAGATGAAGGCCCCCCTGAAGGCCATCGCTCTGGACTACTACCTCAACTTCATACCCTACTTCATCAACCTCTTCTGCGGCCTTTTCACCTTCATTGCGGTAATCTTCTTTACCTCGCAAATGGCCGGCCGCACGGAGATTACGGCCATACAGGCCAGCGGTGTGAGCTTCCGACGACTCCTGTGGCCCTACTTCCTCTCGGCCTTGGTCATCACCGTCATCTCGCTCTCGCTGAACCTCTATGTCATCCCCAATGCCAACGAGCAGAGGGTGGAGTTCGAGGGTAAGTACCTCAGCAAGAACCGCCGTGTACAGTATGAGCCCCACACCTACCGCCAGATTGAGCCGGGTGTGTTCGTCTACATACGCAACTTCAACCCCGCAACCAACAAGGCCACCTTTATGACCATTGAGCGTTTCGAGGGCAACACCATAACCCAGTCGCTCGAGGCGGGCGATGTCAAGTATGACAAGGAGAGCGGACGCTGGACCGCACCCAAATATGCCACCCATCAGTTCGTAGGCGAGGATGACATCTTCGAGTTGCACACCACGCGACTCGACACCCTCATAAACCTCTCCAAGCAGGAGCTCGGCAAGGTCGAGAACCTTATCACCACCCTGCGCATCGGCGAGCTCAACGAGTTCATCGAGCAGCAGAAGGCCAAGGGCTCGGATATGATTGGTATCTTTGAGGTGGAGCGCCAGAAGAGGTTTTCATACCCTTTGTCGGTCTTCATCCTCACCGTTATTGGTGTGTCGCTCTCGGCGCGCAAGATGCGCAGTGGCACGGGTGTGAACATCGGTATCGGCGTGATTCTCTGCTTCACCTACATTATGCTTGGCCGCGTCTTTGAGGAGATAGCCAAGGGTAGCGAGGGGGCAATGGCCATACTTCTGGTGTGGCTGCCGAACATAATCTTCGCCGCCATTGCCACCTACATCTACCGCAAAGCACCCAAATAGGCACAACGGTGCCAGCGAGTGAGGGTAGCTCCGAAGAAATTAGGTGGGTAGAATTACGACTTATGGTATAGCGATACGCAGTATCGCCCAAAAGTTTTTGGTGCAGCTTTTTACAAAAAGGTGCAAAAAGAGAAAAAAGGAAAACAAGAAACATACAAATAACCTAAAAAACTAAAAGAACACAGTATGATGGACATTACTATGGCTCAGCTTTCGGGTAAGACCCGTGAGGAGCACGACCTTCTGGGTTACAAACAGATTCCCGTTGAGTACTACTTCGGTGTGCAGACTATGCGCGCAGTGGAGAACTTCCACATCTCGAGGGTGAAACTCTGTATGTTCCCCGAGTTTATCAAAGCGTTGGCAGAGGTTAAGGCTGCCGCAGCTATGGCCAACCGCGACCTGGAGCTGATGGATGCCGAGGTTGCAGAGGCTATCGTGAAGGCTTGCGGTGAGGTTGCCGAGGGCAAACTCGACGCACACTTCGTTGTTGATATGGTACAGGGCGGCGCAGGCACCTCGACCAATATGAACGCCAACGAGGTTATCGCCAACCGTGCTCTGGAGCTCCTGGGCCACGAGAAGGGCGAGTACAAATTCTGCCACCCCAACAACCACGTGAACCTCTCGCAGTCGACCAACGACGCATACCCCACCTCGGTTAAGGTGGCCACCATCCGCAGCATCGACAAGCTCAAAGTGGCTCTCGAGGCTCTGATCGCTTCGTTCGAGAAGAAGGGTGAGGAGTTCAAGGATGTGATCAAGATGGGCCGTACCCAGCTGCAGGACGCAGTGCCTATGACCCTCGGTCAGGAGTTCACCGCCTACGCTGCAACCCTCGCAGAGGAGATTCAGCGCCTGGAGCAGAACAAAGTGCTCCTCTATGAGCAGAATATGGGTGCAACCGCTATCGGTACCGGTATCAACTCCGACCCCGACTACCCCGCACTCTGCTGCAAATACCTGGCTGAGGTTACCGGCCTTCCTATGGTCGTATCGCCCAATATGATTGAGGCTACCAACGACACCGGTGCCTTCGTTATGAACTCGTCGGCAATGAAGCGTCTGGCCGTAAAACTCTCGAAGATTTGTAACGACCTCCGCCTTATGTCAAGCGGCCCCCGCTGCGGTCTTAACGAGATTAACCTTCCTCCTATGCAGCCCGGCTCGTCGATTATGCCCGGCAAGGTTAACCCCGTGATTCCCGAGGTAGTAAACCAGGTTGCCTTCCGCGTTATCGGCAACGACCTCACCGTGACCTTCGCAAGTGAGGCTGCACAGCTTGAGCTCAATGTTATGGAGCCCATCATCGTTCACTCGATGTTCGAGAATGTGGATATGCTCATCAACGCAATGAACACCCTCAGGGAGAAGTGCGTAGACGGCATCACCGCCAACGAGGAGGTTTGCAAACAGCTGGTTTACAACTCCATCGGTTTGGTTACCGCTCTTAACCCCTACATCGGCTATGAGAACTCGACCTCGCTTGCCAAGGAGGCACTCCAGACCGGCAAGGGTATCTATGACCTCGTGCTGGAGAGGAACCTTATGAGCCGTGAGGAGCTCGACAACCTGCTCAAGCCCGAGAATATGGTGAAACCTCGCAAGTTCCCCAAGCAGTAGTGAAATTCCCCGTTGGGCATCGTAGTAATCGGCCCAAAGGAAAATAGCCTAAACGCCCCAAGAGTCAGCCTCTTGGGGCGTTTACTTTTGCCATTAAGGAGGGTTTTGGCACGCTTGACAGGTGGAGCACTTTGGCAAAAAAGTAGTCACATTTGGAACTTTGGCCTTACTTTCGTGGCGTTTATATAATATAAGGTGCACACTCGCACCCTCCAAGAAACGGAGTATTCCAACCGAAAAAATAGACACTAAGAGAAGACAATGGTACAGGAAAATCTTATCCGAATGTATGAGGCGAGCTTCCGCAACAACGCCGAGCTCCCCGCTCTGACTGACTACTTCAAGAAGACAACACTCAGCTATTTCCAGCTCGCCGAGATCGTAGCTCGCTACCACCTGGCATTTGAGAAATATGGCATCAAGGCAGGCGAGAAGATCGCTCTAATTGGCCGCAACACCCCCAAGTGGGTTTCGACCTATGCTGCCACCATCACCTATGGTGCAGTCATCGTCCCCATTCTTCAGGACTTCAACCCCATCGACGCCACCAACATCATCAACCACTCCGACTCACGCATCCTCTTCCTCTCGCAGGACATCTGGGAGAAGCTGGATGTGGAGAAGTTTGAGCAGTTGGAGGTTGTTGTGAACTACGAGGATATGACCACCCTCTGGGAGCGCACCGAGGGCAGCTTCTCGTCGATTATGGGCAACATCGAGGAGCTCTTTGCGGAGCGCTACCCCGCAGGTTTCACCACCAACGACATCCGCTACCCCGAGGTCCCCGGCGACAAGGTCTGCATCATCTCCTACACCTCCGGCACCACAGGCCTGAGCAAGGGCGTGATGCTCACCGTGAACAATGTGACCTCCAATGTGGCCTTCGCCATTGAGTATAAGTTCCACTATCGTGGCTCGCGTGTGCTCGGCATCCTGCCTCTGGCCCACGCCTTCGGTTGCGCATTCGATATGCTCACTCCCCTGGCTACCGGCTCCCACATCACCCTGCTGGGCAAGCTCCCCGCAGCCCCCATCCTGCTCAAGGCCCTGAAAGATGTGAAGCCCGACCTGCTGCTGACCGTGCCTCTGCTGGTGGAGAAGATCATCAAGGGCAAGGTTATGCCCACACTGCAGAAGCAGCCCATCAAGACCCTCGTGAAGATACCTCTGCTCAACCAGATTGTATATAAGAAGGTACGCACCCAGCTTATGGATGCCTTTGGTGGCGCACTCACCGAGCTCATTATGGGTGGTGCAGCCCTCAACAGCGATGTGGAGAAACTCCTCAAAAGAATCAAGCTGCCTTACACTGTAGGCTACGGTATGACGGAGTGTGCACCCCTTATCTGCTACGCCCACCACACCACCTACAAGTCGCTCTCGTGCGGTAGGCTCGTGCCCGGTATGGAGATGAAGATCGACTCCAAGGATCCTCAGAACACCCCCGGCGAGATCTGCGTGAGGGGCGACAATGTGACCCTGGGCTACTACAAGAACCCCACCGCCACCGAGGCCGTCTTCGACAAGGATGGTTGGTTCCACACCGGCGATATGGGCGTTCTGGACGCTGCGGGCAACTGCTTCATCCGTGGCCGCTGCAAGACTATGATTCTCTCCAACAATGGTCAGAACATCTACCCCGAGGAGATCGAGGCCAAGCTGAACAACCTCGAGGCTGTTGTTGAGTCGCTCATCATTGAGGAGGAGGGCAAGCTCGTGGCTCTGGTTGTGCCCAACTATGAGATGGCACAGAAGGAGGGCTGGTCGACCACCCACCTGAAGGAGAAGATGGCCGAGAACCTCACAAAGCTCAACGGCCTGGTAGCTCCCTACGAGAGGGTGTCGGCAATCAAGCTCTGCGAGAGCGAGTTCGAGAAGACCCCCAAGAAGAGCATCCGCCGCTACCTCTACCCCAAGGCTGCAAAGATTGTTTCGTAAACAATCATCCAACCATAAAACACAACAACGACCTCCGAACCTCGGAGGTCGTTGTTGTGTTTTATACACCCCTTTCACCTTTTTTCTTCAAATATATTGCAGAGAGTATTGCTTTCTAAATAATTTTGTATATTTGTAATAAATACAAATTAAATAACAATTATCTATCCAACCAACTAAAACACGAAAAACAAGATGAAACGCTTTCTTTTCGCAACGATGATTGCACTTATGGGCCTTATGGCAGCTTGCAATCCCACACCCGAGCCCGAGCCTAAGCCCGAGCCCCCCTTTGAGGGTCTGATGATGCAGAAGGCCGACATTGCCAATCTGGGCGATTTCGGTGGCAATGGTGGCACGCAGTTCATCCTCCAGATGGCCACGCTCAACAATGTGGGTGGCTACTCCAATATGATGTCGGTCTACTTCGAGGTCCCCGAGGTCATCGAAGGCACCACCATTCCCGAGGGCACCTTCACCCTTCTGGAGGGCGACTACATCGACGGCTCCTACTTCTCGGGCTCGATCTATATGACCTCCTCCACCGACGAGGATGGCCGACTCAGCGCCAACTGGATGATGATTACCGATGGCGAGATTGAGATCATAAAGAACGAGAGCGGCCTCTACCGTTTCACCGTCAAGGCTGAGGGCTATGACTTCTACAGCGGCGAGACCTCACCCAAAGCAGAGTGTCGCTACGAGGGCGAGCACAACTTCATCAACAACCGCTTCAACCCCGACTGGGCAGGCGCTCTGTATGTGCCCGCAACCGACACCAGCCTCCCCTACTGGATTCTGCAGCTCGACGACCATTGGGAGCACCTACTGCAGTTCTATGTTAACACCAGCAACAACAACTTTAACGAGTGCATACCCTCGGGCGAATATCTCATTGACGACACGATGGCTGCCGGCCACATCGACGCAAGTTACAATGTGGATCCCTACACCTATGGCGGCTCCGTGGCCTACAAGATTCTCGAGGACGGAACTCTCGAGGCCGAGCAGCTTATGATTGGCGGCAAGGTGGACATCAAGAAGATTGGCAAGCCCACCGAGAAGACCAACGATGAGGGCGAAGTATACATTTCGTGTCAGTATGAGATCCAGGTGGTCTTCTACAACGCAAGCTACATCCCCTACCTGGCAACCTACCAGGGCACCATTGAGTTCTACGACCAGGGCACGCCCGAGTATGGCAAATACTCCTACCTGTTGTACTACGGCAACAACAAGTGGTGCCTGATGCTCGGCGACGAGGAGCAGGACATCTGTCCCGTAATCTACTGCTACAGTGCCGAGGACACCACCTTCGAGAGTGGCCTTACAAGCGGTACCTACACCGTGGCAAGCAAGGGTGAGCCCTTCCAGAATGTCACTATGGGCGACCCCTTCACCATCCAGCCCGGTATCCTCAACGGCAACAAGCTCGTCAATATGTCTTCCGCATTCTGGACCTACGATATGACACAGATATGGGATGTGCTCGGCTATGGCACAATGGATGTGGTGAACAATGGTGACGGCACCTACAAGATAGACCTCTACCTGGGTGGTGTGTTGGGCTATGTCTACCTCGAACTTAGCCACGAGGGCGCTATGGATGAGATCTCCGACAACTCGGGCAGCAAGGTTGCTCCCGCACAGGCGGCAGGCATCCTCAAACAGAGCCCCCTGAGAGGTGGCATCAAAGAGCGCACAGCCTTCTCCTTCGACGGCCCCAGCCTCCGTTAAAGTGAACATATCATAAATAAAGTATCCGCCCCTGCCGACAACTCGGCAGGGGCGGACATTTTATTTGTTAGAGGTAAGCCTTCGAGGTTACCCTACCTATTCTCGGCAAAAATCGTAGTATAGGAGAGCTCGGCAGCCTCGGCATTGGGCAAGCAGGCCAGAGCAAACGTGGGCACCGAGGTTATCATCTCGGAGAGGGTGCTGCATATCTGATCCAGAGTGCGCTCTTCCTTCTGCAGTGTGGGCAGCGTCGAGGGGAGCAGTGCGCCGAACGACGAGAGGCGCGAAAGGCGCGAGATGCGGTTTTCGGGCGCCTGCGAGAGCCTCAAAAAGCCCGCAATAGGTCGGCTCTCATTGATAAAGATCGCACCCTTGCCACTCCAGGGCGAGCCATAGACCCTCACCTGGCCATCATCCAACACCCTTACTACGGGTCCATCGTCGTTGAGCCTGGCTGTGCCCTCAATATTCTCCAGCCAGAGCCTTGTGTGGGTGCTCTTACCCGTGCCGCTCTCGCCCAGGCACATCACAGCCCTACCCTCCTTGACAATCACCGAGGAGTGTATCAGGAGCGTTTTGTGGGGCAGTGTGGCAAAGGAGTAGGCAAAGCAGAGCGCGTGGTCGAACATCACACTATTGGGCCTCTGACCCTCGGCCAGCAGGTTTGTGTAGTAGGTCACCACCTCGCCATCCTCCGCAAAGGGACACACCAACTCTGCCTCCCCAGAGGAGCGTATCGTAAGGCGATACTCATCGGGGTAGATGCGGAGTGTGCAGTCGCCATCCTGCAGCTCGTAGTCGAAACTCAGCAGGGGCTCATCTGTGCGCTCCTCTACCCTCGCATCAAGCACCACACGAAACTGCGGCTCGCCCTCCTCTGTTGTGAGGAAGGGGCGGAAATTACGAGGCACCGGCACTGGGCGACACATAGCCCCCATTGCCAACTCAAAAATGTGGTCTGCTACCGAAAAACGAGGCATTGGTAATTCAAAATTATTTAGCCGGCGGCTAATAGGTAATGGCTAACAACTTATTCAACCACAAGGTCGGCTTTGAGGAGCATATCAATCCACTTCTGAGCGTCCAGGAGTGCAACCTCGCGGCTCACCTCATACTCGGCTGTGAGCAGGTCGGCAACCTTCTCGGCGTCGAACTCCTCGCCTGTGAGCTGCTCCCAGAGCCACTCGCTCGTGGAGTTGAGCGAAATGATGCTGGTCATATTGACATTCTGTGTGCCCATACGGACAATCACACTCTCACCCGCAATCTTGCGAATCTTGTAGTTGGTCTTGAGTTTCATATCTCTATCTTTTAATCATTCGTTTCAAATCTATAGCCACGGTGCGCAGCCTCTTTACCGCAAGACTCCAGGCACTCCTCGTGCTCCAGGCAAAAGAGCCATATCGGAAACTTCCACGACCCTTCTGCACCCTCGTCACCACGGCCACCACATCGCCCCTTTGGGCCTCCTCCCTTAGGCGATAGTTGCCGTCGCCCTCAATGGTAAGCCTCTGGCCCTCAATCTTACGGATGCGATGGAGCACATAGTTCCCCTTGTGGCGAAAGAGCACAACCATACCCTCTCTCAAATCACTCTCCGCAACGGGCGAGAGCGTCACCACATCCCGACCATTCCTGAGCAATGGGCGCATACTAAAGCCCTTGACGGTCATCTCCACGCTCCTACCCTCGGCAATCACCTCCTCGACGGTGGCGAAAAACAGAGCGTTGGGAATCACCCTTTTTGTAGCGTTGCTTTCCATCTCTATCACCCCTTTGTCGCTTTATAGTTCTACCACACGGTCACAAAAGTCGAGCGTGCGACTATTGTGCGAGATGAACAAAATGGTGAGTTCCTTATTGGCCTTGGAGAGTCCTGCCACAGCCTCCACAACATCCCTCTCGGTCTTCTCGTCGAGCGAGGAGGTTGCCTCGTCGAACATCAGCACCGAGGCTTGTTTGTAGAGTGCGCGAGCGATGCCGATCCTCTGGCGCTGACCGCCCGAAAGACGACATCCTGCCTCACCCGTGACGGTATCGACACCCTCAGGCAGTGAGGCCACCAACTCATCCAGGCGTGCGGCCCGAATGGCACCCATAAGTCGCTCGTGGTCAATATTTTCTCTCTCCACACCGAGTGCAATATTCTCTGCTATGCTCTGGTCGGGGATAAACAAATCCTGCGACACATAGGCAACATTATTCTGCCACATACGCCTCTCCAGAGGGCCATTCACCACCCTGTCGTCAACAATCATCTCGCCCTCCTTGGGCACAAACAGGGCGGCAATGATATTGAAAAGCGTGGTCTTACCTCGGCCCGAAGAGCCCTGAATACCAACCTTTTCGCCCTTGCGAATGGTGAGGTGGTAGCCATCGAGGACCTTCTCGTCGGTGTAGCCAAACGACACATCTCGGAGCACAATCTCCCTCTCGAAGGGGAGTCGCTCGGAGGTCTGCGCCACCTCGGGCACCTCCACCGAGAGCTCCTCGCTGAGCAGCTCGACAACATAGGATGTGCGCTTATACTCAGTCCAAGCACCCACGATGCGGCTGATGGAGGGAACGATGCGGTATGCAGCAACGGCAAAGACGCCGAGGAAAATCTTCAGCTCGCCCACACTCTGGCCCATAGCAATTCCGAGCAGAATGACGGCAATGACTCCCAGCACCAGCGAGAACTCAATCACATAGCCCGATGCGGTCCTCACCCTCATAGCCCTCAGCGAGTAGTGGCGCAGCGAGTCGAGGCCCGCAGCAAAGCGCTTGGTGATGGTGGGTTTGGCACCCGCAATCTCAATGTCGGCATAGCCCCTCAGGGCCTCATACATAGTCTTATTTTGGGCCACCTGGAGTCGGTTTTCCTCCCTGCCATTCTCGGCCATTCGGCGGCGGATGATGCGCGAATAGACGATGGCCACGGGCACAAACACCACAACTGCAAGTGCCACTATCATAGGATTATAGAAGCTCAGAACGGTGAGCAGCGAGCCCACCACCAACAGCTCCGTGAGAATACTCAGCAGGGAGCTCACAACACTCGACGAGAAGCGGTGACAAACGGCATTGACATTATTGACAAGTCGGGTGGTATGGTGCGAGCGCACGAACTGCAGACCACGCGAGAGGTAGTTGTCGTACATCCTCTTCGACAGGTCGGCAAACAGCAGGAGCATATAGCGGGCCCTAAACTGCTGCAGGGCCACTCCCAAAACGCCCTTCAGGGCAATCAGAATCAGCACAACCCCGCATACGGCCGCCACAAAAGCACCTTCGGAGCCAAAGCCCAGCGAGTTGTAGAGAGAGGCAAAGAGCGCATTGTTCTGAATGATGTTCTCATCGAGCACCACAAGCAGCACCGACACAAGAGCCGCAATGCCCACCAAATCGACCACAGCAGAGCAGAGTGCCGAGAGAATAACCATCGGCAGACGACGACGCCTTGTGGGCGGCAGCAGAGCATATACTTTCTTCAGATTCATTTCCACAGTTTGGTGCCCCAATGGAGCCTCTCGTCGGCAGCCCGCCCACCCTACACGCCGAGCAGTAAAAAGCTACCGAAACACAAAGGTATAAATTATTTGGATTCTTTTCCCACTCTATGGCCAAAAAGGGGTAACAAACTAAAGTTTGTTGGAAAATCTTTGCATCCTATAGAAAAATAGCTAATTTTGCGCAAAATATGCCCAAACGAAAACGGCAACAAAACAACAAACAATTTCAACATAACCAAACAATTATTTTTTAAGCTATGAATTTCAAAAGAATGCTTTTGTTTCTGGCGGCGCCTCTGGCTCTTCTGCTGAACTCTTGTGTCACAGAGGGTCCCGAGTACACCCTGCCCCAGATTACGGTTACTGACGCCAATGGCACCAATGTAACCGCAGTATCCTTCACTGCTGAGGGTGGTGACCAGACCTTCACCATCACCGCAACTCGCAGCTGGACCATCAACAGCCAGGCTGACTGGTTTGCAGTGACCCCCTCGAGCTACACCAACGAGCTTATGACCTCCGACGCAATCGAGGTTACTCTTACCGCAGCTCCCAACGAGGGTGGCGCTCGCAACGAGACCATCAAAATCTCGATGGACAAGACCGAGCTCAACATCACCGTTTCGCAGGCCGGCCAGGGCCAGACCGCTCTCGGCGAGGTTCTCTACTACGACAACTTCGACAAGGGTGGCCAGGCACAGAAAGGTTCCAGCGGTTGGGACACCTATATGGACGGCGACAAGGGTCGTTCGTTCTGCAACCCCACCCCTGAGAATCAGGCAAATGTGAGCTACACCGGTACCAAACTGACCGTTCGTAGCAACTCGGCAAACGGCTCGGCTGGTCAGCACTCCAACTATGAGGGTAGTGGTGTAAACTACCTCTGGTTCGGTACCGCTCCCACCAACTTCACCGTTAGCGGCATCTCGCTCGAGAACCTCGAGGGTAACGCTCTGACTCTCTCGTTCGGTACCGAGCGCTACGAGTACGAGGCTCCCGACAACACCTTCAAGAAGGATGAGTTCAAGGTATACATCAGCGGCGACGGCGAGAAGTGGACCCAGATTGACTACTTCTTCCTGGATGGCGTGAACATCAACGGCAAGTGGAACATCGCAACCTCGCAGTTCAACCTCAAAGAGGTTCCCGCAACTCTCTCGATCTATGTGGAGGCTACCGTTGGTGCAGCCTACGCACTGGACGACCTGAAGATCACCGCCGGTGGTGGTGGCGCAGAGATCGACCTCTCGGCAGGTAGCGCAATCAGCGGTGGCAATACCGGTGGCAACCCTGGTGGCAACCCCGGTGGCGACCCCAACGCTGTTAAGGCTACCGTTCAGGAGTTCCTCAACGCTGCCGAGGATGCAACCGTTTATGAGCTGACCGGTGAGATCACCCGCGTGGTAAACACCAACTATGGCAACTTCGACATTACCGATGCTACCGGCACCGTATATGTTTATGGTCTTCTTACCCCCAATGGCGAGGCTCAGAAACAGTGGGCAGCTGCCGGCCTCAAAGAGGGCGACACCATCACCGTTCAGGGTACCCGCACCTCCTACAATGGCACTGCTCAGATGAAGAACGCCACCTACATCTCGCACACCGCAGGTGAGGGTGGTGGCACCACCGAGCCCGAGCCTCCCGTAGCAGGTGATGGCGAGTACGCTTCGGACAGCCCCTTCGTTCAGAGCACCGATGACTCGACCAACGCAGCATACACCCTTGGCGACTCGAAAGTTAATGGCGAGGCTGCAACCGGTTTCAAGCTCGGTAAGAGCAAACAGGAGGGTAAGTTCACCTCGAAAGCTATTGGCGTTTCGGGCGACAAATACCTCAACTTCTACGCAATTTCGTGGGGTGCAGGTGGCGACAAGACCATCTACTTCCGCGTAAATGGTGGCGAGGCTATCGCTCAGCCTATCAAAGCAAACGATGGTGCAGCCGGCAGTCTTCCCTACACCATCACCGTATCCGACAGCGACCACTACTCGATTCTCCTGAGCGGTCTGAAGGAGAGCGATGTTATCGAGTTCTCAACCAACGCAGCATTTGACTGCGCAGCAGCTTCCGACTACGCTACTCGTGCTATCTTCTTTGGCGTGAAACTCACCGACGAGGCTGGTGGCAACACCGGTGGCGGTACCACTGAGCCCGAGCCCGAGGAGCCCGAGGAGCCCGAGACCCCCGCAGGTATCACCTCCATCGCCGATGTTCTCGCTTTGGGTCAGGGTGCAACCATCTCCAACGCAATGATTGAGGGTGTTGTTATCTCCAATATGGACCTTAACAACCTCACCTCCAAGAAAGGTATGTATGTTCAGGATGCAACCGGTGGTCTTCAGTTCTACCTTGCAGAGAACCACACCTTTGCATTCGGCGACAAAGTACAGATCGACCTCAGCGGTGCTCAGATTGCTACCTACAACGACGCTACTCAGATTAGCGGTCTTGCTCTGGCGAAAATCACCAAGATTTCCAGCGGCAACGCCGTAGAGGCAAAGACAGTTTCGATGGCCGACTTCCTGGCAAACAAATATGAGAGCCAGTATGTAGCCCTCGAGGGTGTTCAGGTTGTTGATGCCGACCTCTCGAAGACTTGGGTTATGGGTGGCGCACACACCTCGATCAATATGGAGGACGAGGCAGGCAACAAGTTCGTTGTATTCTCGTCGAAATATGCTACCTACGGTGCCGAGACTGTAGCACAGGGCTCGGGTACCATCAAGGGTATCGCAGGCTACAACAAGGGTACCGTTCAGATCATCTTCGGTCAGGAGAGCGACTACGCAGGCCTTACCAACGCTCGTTTCGGCCAGGAGCCTGGTGGCGAGGAGCCCGGTGGTGGTGAGGAGCCCGAGCCTGAGGATCCTGAGGATCCTGAGGAGCCCGAGGAGCCCGCAGGTGAGACCACCGCACAGCTGACCATCTCCAGCCTTGGTTTTGCCAACGCACAGAGCGTTGAGGGCCAGACCATCAACATCGACGACAATGTGACTATGGTATTCCGTCAGGCTGCTTCGGCCAATGCTCCCGCCTACTACACCTCCGGCGAGGCTATCCGTATGTACCAGAATGGTGCAACTCTCGAGGTAAGCGCTGGCAGCAAGACCATCACCTCGATTGAGCTTACCTTCGCAAACAACCACTACTATGTTGGCGCCGACTGCGGCGAGCTCTCCGCCGAGGCTTCGGTTCGCACTTGGACCGGCGAGTCTTCCTCGGTTAAGTTCACCTCGACCGGTACCGACAAGAACCACCGTGCTTATGAAGCAGCTATCAAGGTGACCTACAAATAGTAGCCACTCACTCTAAACAAGGCTAAAGACGCCTAAACAAAAAGCCCCCGCAACAATGGTTGCGAGGGCTTTTTGTTTATTTTTCTGCCACTTTATACTCTTTTTATACTCACGCGCGCGTGAGTTCGGGAAAAATGGCTATCTTTGTCCCCCAATACACCCGCGTGTGCGATGCGCGCGTAGCGCGCGTAAGGATAAAAAGAGAACTAACACATACTTCAGATAATGAGAGCACGACAGATAATGACAACCCTACTATCGGCGCTGGTGGCAACCCTGACCATCGCCTGCACAACCACTCCCCAGATTCCCAACAGCGCACAATTCAGCGTTGGCGAGACTGTGAGCCACACCACCAAACAGCAGTTCCTCTCCATCACCTCCGAGTATGCCTGGACCATCTCCATCGACTACCGCGAGCCCGAGGGGGTGACCGATTGGTGCAAGCTGAGCAAGACGAGTGGCGAGGGCAATGCCAATGTGCTCATAACCTTTGGCGAGAACACTCTCTCCGAGGCTCGCTCGCTGACCATCACCGTGCAATTTCCCAACGAGAGCCGCACACTGCTCCTGACTCAGCGCTCGGCAAACACCTCCACCTCGCCCGAGGGTCTGAGCGGCTGGATGGAGCTCCCCACCTTCAGTGAGGATGGCACCCGCTACTACTTCTCCAAGCATATGCTCCCCTCGAAGAATAATCGTGAGAGGAGTTTCTCGGTCTTCTACGATGCAGACAACTACCTCCCCTTGTGGGTGGCCTACCCTCTCTGCAGTGGCAATATGTACGGCAACGGCAAGCGTGTGAACGACTGGGGTATTCTGGATCCCAACATCCCCACCGAGAAGCAGCTCTATATGAAAAACTCCTACCAGGGCAACTACGACCGAGGTCATATGCTCCCCTCGGCATCGAGGCTCTGCTCGAGCGACGACAACCGTCAGACCTTCTACCCCACCAATATGACCCCTCAGCTCGCAGGTCTTAATCAGCAGAAATGGGCTCAGATTGAGATTCAGGTGCGCGACTGGGCCGAGGGTTGCGACACACTCTATGTGGTCACAGGCGCCGTGATGCAGACCGCAGGTGGCAACGAGTCCGTATCGTACACCTACTGCAAGAGCGACAGCGAGAAGGATGTGGCCATCCCCAACTACTACTACAAAGCTCTGCTCCAGTTCCGCAACACCAACGGTGCAAAGAGCTATCAGGCGCTGGCCCTCTGGGTGCCTCACAAGGCAGCAAGCGGCCCCGCCAAGAAGGAGGATGTGCTCACCATCAACGAACTCGAGGAGCTCACAGGCATAGACTTCTTCCACAACCTGGACAACTCGGTGGAGGAGTCCGTGGAGGAGAACATCAACTATCTCTACTGGGGAGGCATTGAGTAGAGTTGAAAGTTGCTCCATTTTCCCTGGGCTTTTTAACAGGGAGAGAGAGTAGATTACACTAAAAGTTTTTGGTGCAGCTTTT
>JAGBYS010000016.1 GCA_017628675.1 Tidjanibacter sp. | reverse complement strand
TCCACCACAAGGTTCTCCGATTGGGGTGTGCAGACGGCCATCACGATGAAGAGCGACCAGGGGCTCTACATCACCCTCCACGAGGCTGCACTTGTGGACTACTCCTGTATGCACCTTGTCTATGACCCCGAGAGCTATACCTTCACATCGTGGCTCACCCCCGACGCCATTGGCAATAAGGCCTATATGCAAACCCCTTGTCACACCCCTTGGAGAACGGGTGTGATTACGGACGATGCCAGGGAGCTGCTGGCCTCGCGCCTGACGCTCAATCTGAATGAACCCTGCGCCATTGAGGATACCTCGTGGATTAGGCCTGTGAAGTATATGGGTGTGTGGTGGGAGCTCATCACCAATAAGAACCGCTGGTCCTATACCTCGGGTGGCAACATTAAGCTTGCCGACACGGATTACTCCACCCTCAAGCCCCACGGCCGCCACGGCGCCACCACCGAGAATGTCAAACGCTACATCGACTTCGCCTCGCGCTATGGTTTCGACCAGCTCTTGGTGGAGGGTTGGAATATTGGCTGGGAGGATTGGTCGGGCAAACACAAGGACTTTGTCTTCGACTTTGTGACCCCCTATCCCGACTTCAACCTCACCGAGCTGCAGCAGTATGCAGGTGAGCGAGGTATGAGGCTTATGATGCACCACGAGACCTCCTCCAGCATCCGCAACTATGAGCGCAGGATGGATAGAGCCTACAGTTTTATGGTCGAGAATGGCTACAATGCCGTAAAGAGTGGCTATGTGGGCAACATCTTCCCTCGCGGTGAGCACCACTTCGGCCAGCTGATGAACAACCACTATCTCTATGCTGTGCAGAAGGCGGCCGAGTATAAGATTGTGGTCAACGCCCACGAGGCTGTGCGCCCCACGGGACTTTGCCGCACTTGGCCCAACCTCATCGGCAACGAGTCGGCTCGCGGCACGGAGTTTCAGGCCTTTGGTGGCACCCAACCCCGCCACGCGACCATCCTCCCCTTCACCCGCCTGCAGGGTGGCCCTATGGACTATACGCCCGGCATCTTCTGTATGGACCTCGGCTCCTTCTCGCCCGGCAACAAGTCGAAGGTGCTGAGCACCCTGGCCAACCAGTTGGCACTCTATGTGACCCTTTATTCGCCCCTGCAGATGGCTGCCGACCTGCCCGAGAACTACGAAAGATACCTCGACGCCTTCCAATTTATTGTGGATGTGCCTGTGGAATGGAGCGAGAGCCGCTACCTGATGGCCGAGCCTGGCGACTATGTTGTCATCGCCCGCAAGGATAAGAACTCGGAGTGTTGGTATGTGGGAGGTGTGAGCGATGAGTGTAGCCGTACCGTGGAGCTCTCATTCGACTTCCTCGATGGAGGTAAGGAGTATGTTGCCAAGGTCTATGCCGACGCCGAGGATGCCGACTACCAGAGTAATCCGGAGTCCTATGTTATCTATGAGGGCAGGGTAGAGAGCGCCTCTACTCACACTATTAAGATGGCTCGTGGAGGTGGCTTTGCAATATCCATCCGTGAGGTAACCCCCGAGGACAAGATGGT
>JAGBYS010000015.1 GCA_017628675.1 Tidjanibacter sp. | reverse complement strand
GCCCCAATTCACCGACATCCACATCTCCAATGTGGTATGCCGAGGTGCCCACACCGCCATTCAGGCAGAGGGCATTGAGGGTCTGCGCTGCATCTGGGATGTGACCGTCGAGAACTCGACCTTCTTCTACAACCACACCGAAAGGAAGATTGAGAACGCCGAGATTGAGTTAAAAGACTGTAGGTTTGTGACCTTCGACAAGTAGTACCACAAGGAAAAACAGAAGGGCCAATGGCGATTGCCATTGGCCCTTTTTATTGCACAATTTTGACTACTTTTTCCAGAGCACCTTTTTGTTGTTTTCCATCAGTTCACGGAGTGGCTCAACAACCTTCGGCGAGATTACTCCCTCCGCAATAGCCTTGGTATAAACCCTTGAGTGGCAGTCGCTTCCGACAAATGTATATTTGCCCGCCAGGAGCAACTCCTCGGCCACACGACGGCTCTTCTCGCCGTGGTAGCCCGTGAGCGAAAGCAGGTTCAGTTGGAGCGCATAGTTCTTATCGAGGAGTCTATCCAGCTCGTGCATATTTCGCCCCTCGGCAAGGAATGCGTAGCGCTCGGGGTGGGCAATGATAACCCCTTTGCCCGAGAGTGCAAGTTCGAAGAGTTCGTCCTGGTGGCTCGCACGCTGAGCGCCAAGGCCATACTCCACAAGCACCCAGTCGCCCTCATAGGTGAGCATAGGCACCTCGCCCTTGGTGTGGTCCACAAACTTCTCGTCCAGATAGTACTCCGCAGCGAGCCTCACCTCCAGCGGTGCCACATCGGGCATCTGGGCAAACTGCTCACG
This sequence comes from Tidjanibacter sp., assembly GCA_017628675.1. Lineage (GTDB taxonomy): Bacteria > Bacteroidota > Bacteroidia > Bacteroidales > Rikenellaceae > Tidjanibacter. The sequence goes on along the minus strand of JAGBYS010000015.1, from coordinate 2,201 downwards.
CAGCCCCTGCTCGGTGTTGTTGCCATAGAGGCCATAGATGATGTGGGGTGTGAGGTAGGCCCCCTTGAAGCCCAACTCCACCATTTCGCGCGCAAGTTCCCTACTATGCTCCGCCGAACGGCAACCATCATCCACTCCCCACAGCAGGTGGCAGTGGATGTCGTAGAAGTCGCCCAGCTGATCGCGCAAGTAGCTCTTTTTCTTAAATATACCAAACATTTTGTGTGCTATTGGTCGTGGTTCTTTGCAATGGTTAAAATAGCTCTCCCTGGTGGAGATTGATCACTCGTTTTTGTCCCTTGGTGGCCATCCGAATCGTCTGCCTTGTGCCCCCCTCCGAGCCCTCATAGTAGGCCAAGAGCACATCGGCACTCTCTGCCAGGAAGGCGTTGCGGTTGCGGTAGCAGCCGTGGTGGTAGCCGGGGGCAACATAGATGACCTCGTCGGCCCTCTCCAGGATGTACTCATAGAGCCCCCTGAACTCCGCCCCAAAGGAGCGCTCGAAGTGGGGATAGGGGATGGCCAACACAAGCCTTACCCCCTGTCCCAGCCTACCCTCGGTCCTGAGTCGCAACACCTCATCGGCAGCCCACAGGTCGAAACCCGGCGCCATACCGCTCATAAAGCTCGTGGCCCCCTGCTCGTGGACAAGGCGCAACAGCTCCTGACTCAGGCGCTTACGAATGGCTACCTCAGTCCTTTCGGGCGAGAGGTGCCACTCGGCAATCTTGTCGGGCCTATGGCCTGTGAAGCTCACTATCATCTACACAATCTTTTCCAACTCCTCCACCCCGATTCGTTTCTCCAGGTCGACACCCGAGGGGCGCTGGAAGATGCGAATATCAAAGAGGGGCGCTATGGACATAATATGCTCAAAGAGAGCTGCCTGGATGCGCTCATACTCCACCCAGACGGTCGTGTTCGTGAAGGCATAGACCTGCAGTGGCACACCCGTCTCGCTCGACTGCAGGTGGCGCACCATATGGAGCATCTCCCTATTGAGCCAGGGTTGTGACTCCATATACTTTTCGATGTAGACCCTCAGGAGTTCGAGGTTGGTGGTGGTGAGGCCTGCCGAGGGCAACGAGGCCACATAATCGGCCATAATGCCCACACGGCCCACACGCTCCAACAACTCCGCCGAGCAGAACTTTACGGTGTTGATGTCTATCTCCACATAGCGGGCAATGCGACGACCACCCGAAGAGAACATACCCTGCCAATTCTTGAAGGTGCCCGAGGTGAGCGTATAAGGGCTCACATTGCTTATCGTGTTGTCCCATCCACGCACCTTCACCGTATTGAGCGTCATATCGATGACCGTGCCGTCAATGCCGGCCGATGGCATCTCTATCCAGTCGCCCACCTTTATCATCTTGTCGCTCGAGAGCAGGATGCCCGACACGAGGTTGAGAATCGTATCCTTGAAGACAAAGCTCAGCACTGCCAACGAAGCACCCAGACCGGTGATGAGTTTCACGGGCGACTTATCGACCAGCACACCCACAATGAAGATGATGGCCAGAAGCCACACAATCAGTTGCAAAATCTGCATAAAACCCTTCAGCGGGGCTCCCGAGTTCTGGTGTTTGCGCCCCACAACCGCAAAGATGGTGCGGATGATCATATTGACAACGCTCGCCAGAATCCACACAATCATCACATCGAGCGCCTTGCGCACAAGCACCCCGAGCGGCGTGGCCGCATCGAAAGCCAGAGGCAGGAGCATATAGAAGATGAAGATGGCCACAACGCTTGCAACCTTCTCCATATTGCGCTTGGTGAGAATCACCTCCAGGGGCGAGTCGATATAGTCCTTCAGTCGGCGGGCACGCAGCAATATGTAGCGCAGCAGCAGCCATACGACCACACAGGTCATAACGACCACCACCGAGGCCAACATCGACTTATAGCCTCCGTCGGAGGAGTTGAGTCCGAGCAGGTCGAGCAGCTGACTCATCCAGTGTAGCAAGAATGTTTTCTCCTGGACCATAGATAGTTGGTTAGATTGTTAGTTACCTCTTAATGAGTTGTTTGATACTCTCCCAGATGACAATATGCTCATCGGCACGAATCTCGGGCGTTCTGCTCTGCACATCCTCCGAGATGAGCAGCAGTTTGTCGCCCTTGTGGAGCACCGTGCCGCCATTGGGGACAATATATTGGTCGTCCCTGCGAATCATCATCACAAGAGTCTTCTC
>JAGBYS010000124.1 GCA_017628675.1 Tidjanibacter sp. | reverse complement strand
CTCCCGCGCCTCCACCTCTCGGAGGTTGGCAAGATTGCCCGCATAGGTCAGCTTGTCGAGGCAGACAATGCGGTAGTCGGGATATTTGGTCACAAACAGCCTGACAACACACGAGCCGATGAAGCCCGCACCGCCCGTGATGAGTATATTACGCTTGTAGTTCATTGATGCATTTTTTGAGCGACTCATGCCACTCGGGTATCTCAATTCCGAAGGTTTTGAGGAACTTCGTCTTATCCAGGACGGCGCTCATTGGTCGGCGTGCCTTGGTGGGGTACTCTGCTGTGGTGCAGGGCTTTACGCTACACTCGTTGTGCCCGGCGAGCCTTGCAATCTCCACAGCAAACTGCCACCAGCTACACTCACCAAGGTTGGTGTAGTGGTAGGTGCCCTCGCGGAAGTTGCGCTCGGAGATTATGGCCACAATCGCTCTGGCCAGATCAACCGCATAGGTGGGCGTTCCGAGCTGGTCGCTCACCACCCTCACCTCGTCGCGCTCCAAAGTCAGGCGCATCATTGTCTTCACAAAATTGCGGCCATACTCACTGTAGAGCCACGCCGTACGCAGGATTATATGGTGGCAGCCACTCGCCTTAATAGCCTCTTCGCCAGCGAGTTTGGTGCGCCCATAGGCGTTGATGGGCTGGGGAAAACTCTCCTCGGTCAACACTCCGCAGCAGCCACCCATAAAGACGTAGTCGGTGGATATTTGGATAAGTAGAGCATTGCACTCCTTTGCCGCCTCGGCCAAGTAGCCTACGGCCGTTGCGTTCAGAAGATGGGCCCTCGCCTCGTCCTCCTCGGCACGCTCCACATCGGTGTAGGCGGCGCAATTGACAATCACATCCACCTCGTTTTCAGCCACATAGCACCTAACCGCCTCGCTATTGGTGATATCCAACTCGGCGACATCGGTGAAGATATACCTGTCCGCCGCCCCCATCGCCACACGCCTTAGCGAGCAGCCAAGCTGTCCATTGCCGCCTGTGACTAAAATTCGCATAACTCTTTGAGTGTTGGGTGTTTGCGGTCCTTGTCGGAGAGGATAATCTCGCTCTCCGTAAGGGGCCATTCGATGCCGATTTGGGGGTCGTTCCAGGCGATGCCGCCCTCCGAGGCGGGGTGGTAGAACTCGTCGCACTTATACTGGAACACGGTGTCGTCATCCAAGACTACATAGCCGTGTGCAAAGCCCTTAGGGATAAAGAGTTGGCGATGGTTCTCGCCACTCAATTCTACCGCTACATACCTACCAAAAGTGGGGCTCACGGGGCGGATATCAACCGCCACATCCAGCACCCTACCCTGCACCACACGCACCAACTTCGCCTGTGCATAGGGCTCCCTCTGGAAGTGCAGACCACGCAGCACGCCCCTCCTGGAGCGGCTCTCGTTATCCTGCACAAAGGTCACATCAATACCCGTTTGGGCAAGGAAACGCTCGGCATTGAACGACTCGAAGAAGTATCCCCTCTCGTCGCCAAACACCTGCGGCTCAACAATAAAAACGCCCTCTATGTCGGTTTTTATAACATTCATTGCTGATTCGATAATTTG
>JAGBYS010000123.1 GCA_017628675.1 Tidjanibacter sp. | reverse complement strand
TTCGCCCACCTTCAAGGTGCTCGAAGAGGGTGCTGCAACCCTCTCCAAAGAGGAGATGGGACGCCTTGCACAGCGCCAGCTCAAATTCATTCAGCACCTCGAGGCTGCCCTTCTGCGCATCGAAAATAAGACCTACGGCATCTGCCGCGAGACAGGTAAGCTCATCCCCAAGGAGCGCCTGAAAGTGGTGCCCCACGCAACCCTCTCGGTGGAGGCTAAGGAGAAAAGGCGCTAAAAGAACAATGTAGCCGCAAGGGGGAGAGTTGTGGCGGTCTGCTGTGGGGATGAGGCCATCCTTCACGCGCGCCTGCGCCCGAGCGATATATAAAGAAGAGGTATCCAAGTAGAGAATAGTGCCCACCGTAACGATCTATACAGATGGCTCCGCACTCGGCAATCCGGGTAGAGGAGGCTATGGAGTAGTATTGCTCTCGCCCCCCTACCGCAAAGAGCTGAGCGCCGGCTATAGGCTGACGACCAACAACCGTATGGAGTTGTTGGCCGTCTGCGTTGCGCTCGAGGCCCTCAAGTTCGAGGGTACGGATGTGACCATCTACTCCGACAGTAAATATGTGGTCGATTCGGTGGAGAAGGGTTGGCTCTTCGGCTGGGAGAAAAAGGGCTTTGATAAGGCTAAAAATCCCGATTTGTGGATGCGCTTTCTGAGGGTCTATCGTCGTCATCGTGTGAGGTTTGTGTGGGTCAAGGGCCACGCAACCACCGTTGAGAACAACCGCTGCGACGAGTTGGCGGTGGCGGCAGCACACGGGCAGGGACTCCTGGAGGATGTGGGCTATGAGGCAACCGCTGCTCGAGGTTAGAGGGTAGCAAGCTTGTGCAGGTAGGTTTGTAGGGGGGTACTTATAGGGAATTTAGTGATTGATATTTCCCATCTCTCTCATCTCTCCCATTCCTCTCTTCATTTTTCAATTTAAGAAGTTATGATAAAAAGCAGAATATGTCAGATACTCGGCATCGAGTATCCTGTGTTTCAGGGCGGTATGGCCTGGGTGGCCGACGCCTCGCTTGCTGCCGCCGTGTCCAATGCGGGCGGTCTGGGTCTTATCTCCGCAATCAATGCGGGCACCGAGGCTGTAAGGGCAGAGATTAGAAAGTGCCGTGAACTCACCGATAAACCCTTCGGCGTCAACCTGATGTTGCAGGCCCCCAATGTGGAGGAGGTTGCACAGATGATTGTGGAGGAGGGTGTGAAGATTGTTACCACAGGTGCGGGCTCGCCAGTGAGGTTTATGGAGGCCTGGAAGGCTGCCGGCATTAAGGTTATCCCCGTGGTGCCTTCGGTGGCTCTGGCCCTGAAGATGCAGCGTGCAGGTGCGGACGCTATTGTGGCCGAGGGCGCCGAGTCGGGCGGCCACGTGGGCGAGTTGCACACTATGCCTCTGATTCCCCAAATCGTTGATGCTGTGGATATTCCCGTGGTTGCTGCGGGTGGCATCTGCGACGGTAGGGGAGCGGCTGCGGCCTTTATGCTCGGAGCCGAGGGTGTGCAGGTGGGCACACGCTTCCTGGTGGCCACCGAGTGTAATGTCCACCCACGCTACAAGGAGAACATCCTCAAGGCCACCGACATCTCCACAACCGTCACCGGCAAGAGCCTCGGACACCCTGTGCGCTCGCTCAAGACCCCCTTCTCGCGTGAGTTTGCCAAGATGGAGAGCGACCCCACCGTGAGGCCCGAGGATATACTCGCCTTTGGCACGGGCTCGCTGCGCAAGGCGGTGCAGGAGGGCGACGAGTATGGTAGCTATATGGCTGGCGAGTGTGCGGGCTTGGTGCGTGCCGAGGAGCCGGCAAAGGCCATCGTCGAAGACCTCATCCTGGGCGCTGAAAAGGTTATCAGAGAGTTCGTTAACAGCCACTTAGCATAAGATAAAGAGGGTATGGATAGAGAAGAACTGAAGCGCTATCTGCACCATAGGGAGCCTATGCTGCTGCTTGATGAGGCCGAAGTGGTGGAGGAGGGAAGGTGTGAGGCTCGCTACCGCATACGCGAGGACGAGTTTTTCTGCCGTGGTCACTTCCCGGGTAACCCCATAGTCCCAGGGGTGGTTCTCTGCGAGATTATGGCGCAGAGTTGTGCGATGCTCGTCAAGGAGGACCTCCCAAATAAGAGCACCCTCTATTCGGGCATCGATAATGTGAGGTTCAAGGGTATGGTGCGCCCGGGCGACGAGTGCCAGGTTGTGGCAACGCTCATAAGTCGTCGTGGGCCGCTGGTCTTCTGTCACGCCGAGCTTACCGTGGATGGCAAGTTGTGCTGCAGGGGCGATTTGTCCTTTGCGCTGATTTAGAGGGCGTTAGGAGAAATTGGGAGTTTTGATTGTTCTCCTCGCTTAATTTTGAATTTTGAATTTTGCATTTTGCATTAAAACAAAAGAAGTCCAGCCTTGGTGGCTGGACTTCTTTTGTTTTGCCTGTGCGCCTATGCGGACTATTTCTCAAGCTCCTTGAGGATGCGCATTGCAGCGTTGAAGATGGTGTCGTCGTCGAAGCTAACGGTACCGCCATCGGGACCCTCCTCGAAGTGAACACCTGCGGTAGTACCGCCCTCGAAGTGGCGACCGCCAAAATAGTTTCTTACTTCATCTGCATCGCAGCCTACCTCGTCTGCGATGCGCTGCATGCTTCCGCTGGGCAATTTGTCCTTGATGCGACGCAATTCATTAAAGGTTGTAATCATAGTGGTATTAAGTTTTAGTTTGTTATCCGTTAATGGAAATCTTTAGCACCATAAAATTACTACCCTTTTATGAGAAAACAAAATTTTGCCACCACTTTTTTTAATCATCCACTTTTTGGCACCTCGAAACTGACAAATTGTCAGTCGCCAGACGACCTTTTGTGTCAGATATGGCAGATGTGGCACAGATTTTCTGCTTGGCACAGAGATTGAACATAGAGAGTCGAAACCTCGACCGCCGTGGGGCACGACCTCTGGGGCGGAGGAGAAAAAAAGAGAGTACAAAATATATAAGTATAAACAAACAAAATTAGACAAAAGATTATGGCAAAGATTATTGGTATCGACCTTGGTACAACCAACTCGTGTGTAGCAGTTATGGAGGGCAATGAGCCCGTAGTTATCCCCAACAGCGAGGGTCACCGCACAACCCCTTCGATTGTGGCTTTCACCGACGGTGGCGAGCGCAAAGTGGGCGACCCCGCAAAGCGTCAGGCTATCACCAACCCCAAAAATACCATCTTCTCCATCAAGCGTTTTATGGGTGAGAAGATGAGCCAGGTGGCTAAGGATGTAACCCGCGTTCCCTACTCGGTAGTTGCAGGCGCAAACGATGTTCCTATGGTGGAGATCGGCGACCGCAAATATACCCCCCAGGAGATCTCGGCTATCGTTCTGCAGAAGATGAAAAAGACCGCTGAGGATTACCTCGGAACCACTGTGAATGAGGCTGTTATCACTGTGCCTGCATACTTCAGCGACTCGCAGCGTCAGGCCACCAAAGAGGCTGGTGAGATTGCAGGTCTGAAGGTGCGTCGTATCATCAACGAGCCCACCGCAGCAGCTCTCGCCTATGGTCTGGATAAGGCCGGCAAGGATATGAAAATTGCCGTTTATGACCTTGGTGGTGGTACCTTCGATATCTCGATTCTCGAGCTTGGCGACGGCGTATTTGAGGTTAAGTCGACCAACGGTGATACCCACCTCGGTGGTGACGACTTCGACCACGTGATCATCGACTGGATGGCTGCCGAGTTCCAGAGCAAACACGGCATCGACCTGCGCAAGGATCCTATGGCTATGCAGCGTCTGAAAGAGGCCGCCGAGAAGGCAAAAATCGAGCTCTCGAGCAGCACCTCGACCGAGATTAACCTCCCCTACATTATGCCCGTGGATGGCATTCCCCAGCACCTTGTAATGACCCTCACCAGGGCCAAATTTGAGCAGCTGGCCGACTCGCTCATCCGTGCAACCATCGAGCCCTGCCGCAAGGCACTGAGCGATGCAGGACTCTCTGCAAATCAGATTGATGAGGTTATCCTCGTGGGTGGTTCGACCCGTATCCCCGCAATCCAGAAGGTTGTTGAGGACTTCTTCGGCAAGACCCCCTCGAAGGGTGTGAACCCCGATGAGGTTGTGGCCATTGGTGCAGCAATCCAGGGTGGCGTACTGACCGGTGAGGTTAAGGATGTGCTCCTGCTGGATGTTACCCCTCTGTCGCTCGGTATCGAGACCCTCGGTGGCGTGTTCACCCGTCTGATTGACGCCAACACCACCATACCCGTGCGCAAGAGCCAGGTATTCTCCACCGCACAGGACAACCAGCCCGAGGTTGAGATCCACGTGCTCCAGGGCGAGCGCCAGATGGCACGCGACAACAAGACCATCGGTCGCTTCCACCTCGACGGCATCCCCGCAGCTCCCCGTGGCGTACCCCAGATTGAGGTTTCGTTCGACATCGACGCCAACGGTATCCTGAGTGTTTCGGCTAAGGACAAAGGCACCGGCAAGGAGCAGAGCATCCGCATCGAGGCTTCGAGCGGCTTGACCGACGCCGAGATCCAGCGTATGAAAGACGAGGCTAAGGCCAACGAGGCTAAGGACAAAGAGGAGCGCGAGAGGGTTGACAAAATCAACGGTGCAGACTCGATGATCTTCTCGACCGAGAAGCAGCTCAAAGAGTATGGCGACAAGATCCCCGCTGAGAAGAAGCAGGCTATCGAGAGCGCCCTCGCAGAGCTCAAGAGCGCACACTCGTCGCAGAACCTTGCAGGCATCGACGCCGCAACCGAGAAACTCAACGCCGCTTGGCAGGCAGCCTCGCAGGACATCTATGCTCAGAGCGGTGCTCAGCAGGCTCAGGGTGCTCCCCAGGGTGAGCCCCAGCAGCAGGGTCAGCAGCAGGCTGAGGATGTTGAGTTTGAAGAAGTAAAATAAAATAAGCACATCTTGTTGGTGATTTTTGCACCAACTACAACGGGCGAGATCCTCACCTACAGAGAGTAGGCTGCGGACCTCGCCCATCTTGTTGGCACAAAAATCCCTGAACAATCTGCACTTATTTCTTTTGGGAATAGCTTCTTGTTGGGGATTTTCTTGTGCGCCTTGTATTCATCCCGTTCTATGCATTTTTAACTTTCAGGGTAAGGCGGTCGGG
>JAGBYS010000014.1 GCA_017628675.1 Tidjanibacter sp. | reverse complement strand
GTGATAGAGGTGTGGGCTATCAGCAACTACTCCTCGGCGACGAGCTTCACAAGGGCTCGCCTTTTGGCCGTATCCAATGGTGTGACGGGGGTGGTTAATGAGAGTTTCGGGAGTGTGGGTGCCTACTTCTCGCTGCGTGGCGAAAACGAGGTGCTTGCCCAGAGGGTTCTGGAACTCGAGGCGCAGCTTGCGGCCAAGCAGTCTGTGGCCGAGAGGGGCGAGCAGGAGGCAGGCAATGTCCCCTACCTCTTCTCCCAGGCGAGGGTGATCAAAAATAGTGTCTTTGCGCAGTATAACTACTTCACAATCAATAAGGGCCGAATGGACGATGTGGAGCCCAATATGGCGGTGCTCACACCCGAGGGCTACATTGCGGGCTATGTGTTGGACTGCTCGGAGCGCTACTCGGTGTGTATGTCGGTGGCCAATCGTGACTTCACGATGGGTGGCAAGGGTAAGAACAATGAGTTTATGGGCTCCATTGCTTGGAATGGCGACAACTATCAGGAGGTGAACCTGGAGAATATCCCCCACTACGCACCCTTCACCAAGGGCGACACAATCATCTCGACAATCTCATACCGCTTCCCTCCCGACCGCATCATCGGCATTGTGGAGGAGTTCAAGAGCTCGGAGGATAAGATGAACAGCCATCTGAAGGTGAGGCTTGCGGCCGACCTGTCGAGGCTCGACAGGGTACTGCTGGTGAAGTTCCTCGGTGGCGAGGAGTTCAAGGAGCTCCACAACACCTATGAGCCCGAAAAAGAGGATAAATAACGAGATAGTAACGAGGTTGAAACTAAAGGAGAGAGAGAATGTATAGGGTTTTAGAATATACGATTTTCTTTGTGGCGGTGGTGCTTTTGCAGTCGCTGCTGTTTGATAATCTGCTCTTTTCGAGTGTGATTATGCCCCTCTACTATGTTGTTTTTGTGGTGCTGCTGCCCGTGAAGATGAATCGCTTCTGGCTGCTCGTTCTGGGTACCCTTCTGGGCCAGGTGATGGACTTTTCGATGGGCACCGCAGGACTCAACACGATTGCTACGGCGGCGGTGGCGTTCATCCGTCCTATGGCAATGAACCTTCTGATGGGCAAGGATGTAGCCCACGAGAATATCCCCTACGGAGGAGCCATCGATCCCCGCTCCTTCATCCTTTTTGCATCGATGTTGGTCTTTGTCCACCACTCGCTCTTCTATGGTTTCGAGTCATTGGGCAGCCACTTCTTCTATACGGTTGGTAAGGTTATCTTGAGCTCCCTGGCCACCATTGTATTGGTGGTGCTCACGGCACGCCTCTTCAGGCGATTGGTGGGCTAAAGAGAGAGGGGGTCGCTAAGAAAGGTTACAATGGCTCGTTCCCGTTCCGAAATACTCCAGTGGTTTGTGGTCGCACTCTTCCTTGTGGTGGGGTTGCGACTTTTCCACATCCAGATAGTCGATAGGAGCTATCGCCGTGCGGCGGAGAACAATGTGCTGCGCTACGAGGTGCTGTATCCGCCACGAGGTGAGATTTATGACCGCAATGGCGAGTTTTTGGCCCAGAGTGTGGCCTCCTATGACCTGATGGTAGTACCTCGCAACATCCCCAAGCAGGGCTTCGATACCGTGGCTCTGGCCAGGATTGTCGATGTGAGCGTCGAGCAACTCCGCAAGGCTATCGCCTCGGCCAAGAGCTTCTCCTCTACGAGGGCCTCGGTTGTTGTGCGCCAGATGAGTACCGAGGCAAAACTGCTCTTCGACGAGGGCGGCTTCGACGGCTTCTACACTCTGTTCCACACCCAACGCTCCTACCCCCGTAAGATTGCCGGCAACCTGCTCGGCTACATTGGTCAGGTGAGCGACGACATCATACAGCGCAACCCATACTATTCGCGAGGCGACTATATCGGCTACTCGGGCATTGAGAGTGCCTACGAGGAGTTGCTGCGTGGCGAGAAGGGCGAGAAGATCAGCGTTGTGGATGTGAGCGGTGCGGTCAAGGGCCCCTATCAGGAGGGCCACTACGACCGTATGGCTGTGGCCGGCACCCCCATTACCACCACCATTGACGCCTCGCTACAGGAGTTTGCCGAGCAGCTTATGGAGGGGAAGGTTGGTAGTGTGATTGCCATTGAGCCCTCGACGGGTGAGATTCTGGTGATGGTCAGCAGCCCCACCTACGACCCCGATAGGCTTATGGGCCGCGACAGGGGAAACAACTATGTCGAGATGCTCAACAACCCTCGCCAGCCGCTCTTCAACCGTGCGGTGATGTCGAGCTACCCTCCGGGCTCCACCTTCAAACTCGTCAATGGCCTGATCGGTCTTCAGGAGGGTGTTGTGACCCCCTCGATGGAGTACTCCTGCAATGAGGGCTACCACGTGGGCCGAGGTGTGAAGTGCCACGACCACCGCTCGCCTCTGGATCTGAGGGAGGCGGTAAGTAACTCCTGTAACGCCTACTTCTGCCACGTCTTCCGCAACATTCTGGATAACCCCAAGAGGGGAGGTATCGGTGAGGGTGGCTATGCCAACTGGGAGGAGTATGTGCGTAGCTTTGGCTTCGGCCAGAAGTTGGGCTCCGACTTCGCCTCCGAGAGGGCGGGCTTTGTCCCCTCGGCGGAGTTCTACGATAACTACTATCCCAAGTGGAACTCGCTGACGGTCATCTCGATGGCTATCGGTCAGGGCGAGCTCGGCTGTTCGCCACTGCAGATGGCCAACCTGGCGGCCATTATGGCCAATAGGGGCTACTACTACATCCCCCACGTGGTCAAACATATCGACGGTCGCGACTCCATTGACGCCCGCTTCTACGAGCCACACTATACCAAGGTTGACAAACGCTACTTCGAGCCCATAATCGACGGTATGTGGGGCACGGTACACAGGGAGATTGGCTCGGCAGGGGTGGCCTATGTGGAAGGGCTCAATATCTGTGGCAAGACAGGTACGGCCCAGAACCCCCACGGCAAGGATCACTCGACATTCCTCGCCTTTGCTCCGCGCCATAACCCCAAGATTGCCATCTCCGTATATGTGGAGAATGGCGGCTTTGGCTCCTCGGTGGCCGCACCTATCGCCTCGCTGCTTATTGAGAAGTATCTGAATGGCGAGGTGGCACGCCCCGAGCTTGTGAACTATATCAAAGAGATGAAAATTGCCTATCCGAACTATGAGAAGCGCAAATGATAGAGTAGGGTGGTCGAGGGTTGATTGGAAGACAATCCTCATCTTTGTTGTGCTGGTCTTTGTGGGCTGGCTCAACATCTATGCTGCTGTCTATAATGAGGCCTCAATGATGGGTTTCGACTTCTCGGACAAGTATGGTATGCAGCTCATCTGGATTGGAATCTCGGCCGTTGTGGCCATTGTCATACTGCTCATTGACGACATCTACTACCACCTTATGGCCTACCCGGCCTATGCGCTAATGCTCTTGGTGTTGTTTCTGACGCTTTTTATAGGCAAGGAGGTCAATGGTGCCAAGTCGTGGTTTGAGTTGGGCCCCGTGTCTATTCAGCCTGCCGAGTTTATGAAGGTGGCCACGGCACTTGCGCTCGCAAGGTTTATGAGCGACTACAGCTTCTCCTTCTCCCGCACCAAGGACCTCGTGTCGGTGGGAGCGCTGCTATTGGTGCCCATTGCCATTATTCTGATGCAGAACGATATGGGTTCGGCGCTGGTCTACTGCTCCTTCTTTTTGGTCTTCTATCGCGAGGGCCTTAATAGTTGGGTCTACTATGCGATTTTCCTGGTGGTGGGACTCTTTGTAGGCTCCTTCCTACTGTCCAATACGGCGCTGCTGGTGGCACTTTTGGTGCTCTTTGTGGTGAGCCAATTTTTGTCCAACAGAAACCTTCGTGAGAGTGTCTGGTATGTGGCAGCAGTTTTGTTGCTGAGCCTTGTGATCTACGGCCTTGGATGGGCTGCAGGATGGGGTGTCAGCTACTATGGTGCACTTCTTGCCTCGTCGCTTGTGATGTTGGTGCCTGCGCTCATCTACGCCTACCGCAACAAACTCTCGACCATCTACCTTTTTGCGATAATGTTCGTGGGGTCGTTGCTCTTCCTGGGGGTTGTGGACTTTGTCTTCAACGATATCCTCCAGCTCCACCAGCAGAAGCGAATCCTCGACCTGCTTGGTATCGAGAGCGACCTGAGGGGCTGGGGCTACAATGTCCACCAGTCCAAGATTGCAATCGGCTCGGGCGGACTCTTTGGCAAGGGTTTCCTGCAGGGTACGCAGACCAAGTATGACTTCATCCCCGAGCAGAGTACCGACTTCATCTTCTGCACCGTGGGTGAGGAGTGGGGCTTTGTGGGCTCGGCGGTGGTCATTGTGCTCTTTGCGACCCTTGTGATAAGACTTATGAAGATGGGTGAGCGTCAGCAGGAGCCTTTCAGGAGGGTCTATTGCTACGGTGTGGCGGGCATCTTCCTCTTCCACACGCTCATCAACATCGGTATGACCATCGGTCTTATGCCCGTGATTGGCATTCCGTTGCCGATGTTCTCCTATGGAGGCTCGTCGCTGCTCTCGTTCACAATACTATTCTTCATAGCCGTGAGGCTCGACTCGCAGAATAGCTCCATCGGTACGACCTATAAGTTCTAACCCGTGGAACATAATTGTCGAAGCGTAGGACTTTGTGCCGGGAGAGTATTGAGATATATTTGTAATTGAAATTTAAACTTTTTTTAGATAAAATGCTCTATATTACATACTTGTTGGTGGCCGCAGCGGTGGTTTTCCTCTCCGTGAAGGCCTCGGTCTATATCGATCTGATTGATAAGAAAAGCTCCCTGTCTGGTGCCTTCCTTGGCGGTGTGCTGCTCTCGGCTGTCACCTCCCTTCCGGAGCTCTTCACGAGCATCTCGGCCACTATGCTGCTCCAGAAGCCGGGCCTCTGCTTGGGTAATATCTTGGGCAGCAATATCTTCAATGTGGCGGTACTGGCCGTGATGTTCTTGCTGTTCCTCTCCAAGAGCTACCGTGCGCCCCTCTCCAAAGGCCACAACTATGTGATACTCTTCTGCTTGGCCACCTATGTAACCTTGGCTCTGAATATGTTTCTGCCCAAGGTTTTCGACCACCACATCCTCACGCTGAGCGTCACCTCTTTGGTGATCATTCTCTTCTACGGCTTCGGTGTGAAGTACCTGGCCGGCGAGGGTGGCGAGCAGAGCAAGGGCGAGGATACCTCGAGCCTTACGATGCGTGGCATTATTGTGCGTTTTGTGCTCTGTAGCGTGGGCCTTGTGGCGCTGAGCGTGTGGCTCACCTATCTCTCGGATGACCTGGCAACCAGGCTCAATATGGGCGCAGGCCTGGCAGGTGCGCTCTTCCTGGGTGTGGCCACCTCGCTGCCCGAGCTCTCGAGCACCGTCAGCCTCTTCCGTATGCGCAACTACGACATTGCGGTGGGTAACATTGTGGGCAGCTGCCTGTTCAATATGATCATCCTCTCGGTTGCCGACCTGCTGTGGCTGAGGGGCACAATCTACGACTTCACGGACGGCAATGTGGGCCAGATGTTGCTCTTTGGTGGCGTGGCCCTCGTGGTAACTCTCCTGTCGCTCATCTCCAAAAAGCGCTGGAGCAGAGCCCTCACTTCGCTTGTGGTTATAGCCTGCTATTTCGCTTTCCTCGTGGCGTAAGGAGGAACTCATAAATACGATAAAAGGCAGACCTTTTCGGGGTCTGCCTTTTGTTTTGGGTTACTTTTTTGTGCACTATTTAGCGAACTTCTCTTTGTGCTTTTCGAGTTGCTTCTTGATAGCGTCAATGGCGCCGTCCACCGATTCCTCGAACGATTTGCTCTGATACTCGGCTACGAGAGTGTCTGTGGGCACTTCAATCTTGATGGTAGCCACCTTGTTACCCTGCTCGGGGTCCTTGTCGAGTTTGAGGATTACCTCTGCGGCTGTGGCTCGCTCTACGAAACGGTCGAGTTTGTCCATTTTAGCCTCGATGAAGTCGATGAGCTTCTTGTCTGCATCGAACTTGACGGATTGAATCTTTACGTTCATAAAAATATCCTCCTTACTTTGGTTAATTTATGTTAGTGCCTTACGCTGAAGGCGTTAGTTTCGGTCTGTTATAAAGCCTAAATCTAATTTTCAATTATCAACTTTCAACTCTCCCTCGGGTGTGCCGCGCGGTAGACCTCTTTGAGGCGGGCGATGTTGGTGTGGGTGTAGATCTGCGTTGTGCGCAGGGATGAGTGACCCAACAGCTCCTGTATCTCCCTTATGTCGGCGCCCCTGCCTAGTAATAACGATGCGAAGGTGTGTCGTAGTACGTGGGGGCTGTGTTTTCCCTCGACGCCGCCCGCCGAGAGCACCTTTTGCACGGCGCGCTCAATCTGGTAGCGACTCATTGGGGAGCCTTTCGATGTTAAAAATAGCAAATTTTCACCACTTGTGCAAATATTTTGGCGTGTAAATTCGGCGAAATTTTCGAGCAGTGGGCGTAAGGTGCTCACAATGGGTACTATGCGCTCTTTGCGGCCCTTACCCACAATCTTCACCTGATCCCACGACGAGGAGAAGCTGTCGCGGGTGAGCTGTGTGATCTCCGCAAGTCGCAACCCTGTGCAGTAGAGCAGGAGCACCAACATTGCATCCCTGCGCACGGGGAACTCCGAGGAGTGCTGCGCCTCAAAGAGCCCCTCCAAGATGAGTGCCATTTTCTCCTCGGGGATGTAGCTCGGCAGACGCTTGGGGGTCTTCAGACGGTGGGTTACCTCGAGCGCGTTGTGGTCGATGTGATTCTCGTTGTGGAGCCACTTGTAGAAGGCCTTGACAGAGGAGGCTTTCGTGTTGACAGAGGAGGGCTTAAGTGGCTTAAGGTGAGCCTTCTGGTCGCCGTCGGAGAGCTTCATTATCCACTCGCTGAAATCCTCGGCGGAGATCAACTCGGGGCGGAACTCCTCGGGCGTGGAGCCACAATGGTTGATGAACTCCCTGCAGTCGCGCAAGTAGTTGGCAACAGTGCCTGGCGAGTAGCGTTTTTCGGCCTGCAGAAAATTCTCAAACAGGAGTAGCGGGTTTGACATTGGCTCTATTTGTGTTACAACTCTCCAAAGATAACAAAAAAACTCCATACTTGGAGGGGAAAAATATAATATATTTTTTCGTTAGTCGTTAAAAATGTATAACTTTGCACGCTAAATGCCCCTGAAACAAGTGGTTTGATGTGGGCAAAATTGGTTTATATGATGAGAATAGGCATATTTAAACTTGTGATTCGGGCCACCCTGGGTCTTATGGCGAGCTGCGGAAACTACAATAAACTGCTCAAAGCCAACGACTCGGAGCAGATGTATAATGCAGCCATCAAGTACTACGAGGAGGGCGACATCCAGCACGCTTTGCAGCTCTTCCAGGAGCTGGCTCCCCGCTACGCATCGACTATGAGGGCCGACACGATTCTCTACTACACGGGTTGCTGCTTCTATAAGCAGGGCAGCTTCGAGACGAGTGCCACCATCTTCGACGAGTATAGGCGCACCTATGGTCGCAGCCCTCTGCTGGAGGATGTGGAGTATATGCACGCTATGGGCTACTACTTCTCCTCGCCCGCTCCCTCGCGCGACCAGACCACCACTCTCCAGGCCATCAGGAGCATTGAGGAGTATATGGAGCACTACCCCTCCTCGCCCAAGAAGGCTATCTGTGAGCAGAGGATCGAGGAGCTCAAGGGCAAACTCTACGACAAGTCGTTCATCAACGCTCGCACCTACTACAAGACCAAACGCTACAAGGCAGCCATCATCGCCTTCCGCAATGCGCTGAATGACTTCCCCGATACACCCCACCGCGAGGAGATTCTCTTTTTGATGTTGGACTCGAGCCATAAGTTGGCCGAGAACTCCATCTCCTCGTTGCAGGTAGACAGGTATCTCGACACGATGGATGCCTACTTCAACTTCATCTCGGAGTTCCCCGACTCGAAGCACCGCAAGGCTGCCGAGCGTATGCAGCGATCGGCCAAGAGGTTCCTGGCACGCCACAACGCCCTGGTGGAGGGTAGGGAGTTTACCGACAGTGAGTCGGAGGAGTAGCCCGCCCGTAGGACAACAAGTAAGACAAACAAGAAAACACCAAAATAGAGAGGAATAAATTATGGAAATCAAGAAGAATGTTCCCAACAACACTGTAACTCGTAAACTTACCGACATTGATGCCCCCACTGGCAATGTCTATGAGTCGGTGACCATTATCGCTAAACGCGCAAATCAGATTGCCACCGAGCTCAAGCAGGAGCTCAACCGTAAGCTGGCCGACTTCTCCAGCTCGACCGATGCACTCGAGGAGACCTTCGAGAACCGTGAGCAGATTGAGATCTCGAAGTACTACGAGCGTATTCCCAAACCCACCCTCATTGCTACCGAGGAGTTCCTCGAGGGCGAGGTTGTATTCAAAGAGAAATAGAGAACTTTTGTTGCCGTGTGTGCCCGAGTGTAACTCGCACATAAGGCAAGAAAGAGAGAACCTTTTAGGCGGGTGGGGGGAGTAGTTAGCGAATCTCTCGCCCGCCTCTTTGGTAGAGTAACCCACCATCAACACCACCCCATAGGAGAATGTTACGCCACCTTACCGTAGAGAACTACGCACTCATCGAGCGTCTGGATATGACACTCTCGCCCAACCTGAACATCATCACCGGTGAGACAGGTGCGGGTAAGAGTATCCTTCTGGGTGCTCTGGGTCTTGTGCTGGGCGATAGGGCCGACATCGCAACCCTGAAGGAGAGCGGCAGAGGCTGTGTGGTGGAGGGCACTTTTGAGATTGGGGCCTACCACCTGGAGGAGTTCTTCGAGGAGAACGACCTGGAGTGGGCCGAGGAGTGCATCATCCGTAGGGTCATAACCCCTGCGGGCAAGTCGAGAGCCTATGTGAACGACCTTCCCGTGCAACTCTCCGTGCTCAAGGAGTTGGGCTCAAGGCTCATCGATATCCACTCGCAACACCACTCGCTGATGGTGGCCGACGAGCGCTTCCGTATGAACATTGTGGACGCTCTGGCGCAGAACGCCACCCTCAGGGAGGAGTATCGTGGTGCCTATGGTGCTCTGCGTGAGGCCGAGGGTAGGCTCTCGGAGCTTCGTGCAAGGGTCCAGGAGGCCCAGAAGGATAGGGAGTATATCGAGTATCAGTATAATCAGCTCGCTGCTCTGGGACTGCGTGCAGGCGAACTGGAGGAGCTCGAGAGCGAACAGCGACTGCTGGACAATGTGGAGCGTATAACCGAGGCTCTGGGTGAGGGTGGCAACCTTCTGGACGAGGAGGAGAACGGTGTGCTTGCAAGACTCAAGCGCATTGAGAACTACTTCCAGAGGGTGAAGGATGTGTTTGTGCCCGCCGAAGAGGTCGCCGAGAGACTGAGGGGTGCACTCGTGGAACTCAAGGACCTCTCCTCGCAACTTGCCGAGCAGCGCGAGAGGGTGGAGGGTAACCCAGCAAGGGCTGCCGAGGTGGTCGATAGGATTGACGCCATCTACTCGCTCCTGCGCAAACACGGTGTGCAGAGTGTCGAGGAGCTCATTGCCATTGAGAAGGATTACGCACAGCGACTTGCCATCATTGTCGATGCCGACGAGTCGTTGCAGACTCTTGAAGATAGTGTGAAGCAGGCCCGCAAGAGGGCAGAGGTGTGCGCCTCGAAGATTACCGCCTCGCGTGTGAAGGCGGGCAAGGAGCTCTCCCGCCAGGTGGTGGAGATGCTCTCAAGGCTCGGTATGGAGCATAGCACCTTTGTGACGGATGTAAGGCCCGCCGAGGGGCTGCTGGCTACGGGTGGTGATAACCTCTCGTTCCTCTTCTCCTCGTCGACTAAGTTCCAGCCCCAGCCACTCGAGAAGGTGGCCTCGGGCGGTGAGATTTCGCGCGTGATGCTCTGCCTGAAGGCGCTGGTGGCCGATAAGGTGGAGATGCCGACGGTCATCTTCGATGAGATTGATACGGGCATTTCGGGTCGTATTGCCGATGTGACGGGCCAGATTATTGCCGAACTCTCGGCCGGCCGTCAGGTGGTCAATATCACCCACCTGCCACAGGTGGCCTCCAAGGGCGACACCCATTTCAAGGTCTATAAGGACTCGGGCGATGGTCGCACCCACCTGAAACTCCTCAGCCCCGAGGAGCGCATCTCGGAGGTGGCGGCAATGCTCTCGGGTACGGATGTCAC
>JAGBYS010000122.1 GCA_017628675.1 Tidjanibacter sp. | reverse complement strand
TTGTGGGGTGGCAACGGTCGTAGCGGGGAATAAATGGGGCTAATATGGCTTATATAACTTATAAAGTCCTTAAAGCCTTAGGTCGGTTAGACCTTAGACTTTAGACCTTAGACAAACAAAAACGCAGATCTCTGAGGGAATTTTTTGCGAAATGAAAAAGCGGCACCGCAGTTTGCTTATCGCAAATGAGGATGCCGCTTTTGAAATTTGGTGAAAAATTCACCAGAGAGATGTGTTTTTTACTTTACGATGGTCATCTCGTCAAGGAGATAACCTGCGCCGCCGAGAACATCGATGCACCAGAGCACATAACGAACATCCACATTGATGGTCCTCTGCACATTGGGCTCAAAGGCGATGTCGCCACTCATAGCCTCCCAGTTGCCGTCGAAGGCCAAGCCGATAAGCTCGCCATTGGCGTTCATAATGGGGCTACCCGAGTTACCACCGGTAATGTCGTTGGTGGAGAGGAAGCAGGTGTGGAGCGAGCCATCCTTGTCCTCATAGCCACCCCAATTTTTCTCAGCGTAGAGCCTCTTGAGCCTCTCATCCACGGTGAAGTCCATAGGATTGGTGGGGTCCTCCTTGGCGATGATGCCGTCGATGGTGGTGTAGTACTCATAGAGCACGCCATCCTGGGGCGAGTAGGGGAGGATGGTACCATAGGTCAGACGGATGGTGAAGTTTGCATCGGGATAGAAACTTCTCCAGGGCTGCATCTCCTGCAGACCCTTGATGTAGGTGCGGTGGCCGATCTCCTGGCACTCACGATAGGGCTTGAGCTGCTCACGCAGGGTGGTGTAGAGTTCCGAGGCGTCCTTCATAATAACGAGTGCGGGGTCATTCTCCACCCTCATCATATCGCCCTCGGCCATAGCCGAGAGGAACTTCTGCTCGCTGGCGAAGAGCGAGTTGTCGAAGAGGTCATAAACGAAGGCCCTGACATCGCCCTGATACTTGGTGTCGATAACCTTCAGCGACTCGGGACGGCGCTCCTCGGGCATCATCTCCCTCAAGACCTCAAACATCCTCACGCACACCTGGCGGTCGGTCTCCTCGTCGTAGTCCTTATAGAAGGCCAGCGTTGCCTCCATAGCCCTCTCGAGGCTATAGGTGCGGTTGTAGGCGTTATAGAAGGTGGTCGAAGCGTTCAGAATCTCGGTTGCACGGAAGATGGTCTCGCTCAGAATCTGGATGTCACTCTCAATGGGGGTACCCTCCTCCACATACTTCTTGATGAGGGGCAGTGCGTGGCCATACTTCTTGATCCTATCGGGGTCGGCATTTACCCACTCGGTGAAGGCGGCCTCCTCCTGGGCTTTCTGGCCCTTTACGCCGAGTTTCTCCACGCCACGCGACTTACCAATCGAGTTCTTCCAATAGTTCGACGAGGAGGCGTATTTCGAGGCGTACTTGATGCGGATAGCGTCATCCGAAGCCATCCTTGCCTTCAAGATTGCCTGCCTCTCGCCACGGATATAGATGCGGTTGGGGTTATCAACGGTGAGCATCTTGTCGATCTCATAGGAGGTCATATAGCGGGTGGTGGTGCCGGGGAAGCCCATAATCATTGCAAAGTCACCCTCCTGGTAACCCTTAGTCGAGATGGTAAGGTGGGTGGGACTCTTCAGAGGCACATTCTTGGGCGAGAAGTCTGCGGGAGTAACACCGTCGGGAGCGGCATATACACGGAAGACGGAGAAGTCGCCGGTGTGGCGGGGCCACATCCAGTTGTCGGTCTCGCCACCGAACTTACCAACAGCATAGGGAGGGGTGCCCACAAGGCGCACATCGGTATACCTCTCCTGCACAAAGGCGAAGTACTGGTTGCCACCGAAGAAGGACTTGATGGTGATAATCTTACCCTCATTTTTCTTCTCCAACTTCTTCTGAAGGCGCTCGATGTTACTCTCAATCTTTGCCACCCTCTTGGCATACTCCTCGTCATCATCCACACCCTTGAGCACAGTATCGGTCACATCCTCAATACCACGAATGAAGGTCACAGCAAGGCCGGGGGCGGGCAGCTCCTCGGCGTAGTTCTTAGCCCAGAAGCCATTCTTCAGGTAGTCGTGCTCCACCGAGCTCAGCGCCTGGATGGCACCAAAGCCGCAGTGGTGGTTGGTGAACAGCAGGCCGTTGGGCGACACAATCTCACCCGTACAGCCGCCACCAAAGATAACAATAGCGTCCTTGAGCGACGAGCCATTCACACTATAGATCTGCTCGGCCGTCAGCTTGAGGCCCTTCTCCTGCATCTCCTGGAAGTTCAACTTCTCGAGCAATGGCAAGAGCCACATACCCTCATCCGCAAAGCTTCCCAGAGAAAGCAGCAGCGTCATTGCACTAATCAAAAACTTTTTCATCTTTTCTCTTTTTTTATTTGGTTAATAGTATTTCGTTCCTTTTTCCGCTTTTCATTGTCGCTTTTTTATAAAAAAGCGACGCAAAAAATTTTTATACGATACTCCGTATCGTTATACCATAAGTCACGGCGCTTTCCACGGTTTTGCTTAGGTATTGCAGCCTCGCCGTGCACTTTCATCTTTTGAGCATTCTTTGGATTGCACCGGCAGCGGCCTTTCGCACACTCTCCTCAATCACCACCTCGGGGCTCTCTTCGAGCAGCGTCTGGTAGATGTTCTCGAGTGTCACCTTCTTAATATCGCGGCACGAGATACACTTCTCCACTCCCTCTTCGGGCTCCACAAGATAGAACTTTTTATCGGGATAGCGCTCCTCCATCTCATAAAGGATACCGCTCTCGGTCACAACAATAACCTCTCTTACATCCTCTCTTGCGCAATAGGAGAGGATGCCGGCCGTGGAGCCCGCATAGTCGGCCAGGGCCACAACCTCGGGCTTACACTCGGGGTGCACAAGCACCTTAGCCTCGGGGTGGAGACTCTTGAGCTCCTCAATCTTCGCCACCGAGAACTCCTCGTGGACCTTGCAGCAGCCATCCCAGAGTTTCATATTGCGACCCGTACACCTATTAATATATGAGCCGAGGTTTCTGTCGGGCACAAAGAGGATCTTCTGTTCCTCGGGCAGCGAGCGCACAATCTCCAGAGCATTGGACGAGGTACAGCAGATATCCGTCAGGGCCTTCACCTCCACCGAGGTATTCACATACGACACCACCAGATGGTCGGGGTTCTCCTCCCTTGCTCGGCGCAACTCCTCGGCGTCACACGAGTCGGCCAGCGAGCAGCCGGCCTCCACGACGGGCAGCAGGACCTTCTTGTCGGGCGAGAGCACCTTGGCGGTCTCGGCCATAAACCTCACACCCGCGAAGAGGATGATGTCGGCATCGGCCACGGCGGCTTTCTCGGACAGGGCGAGGGAGTCGCCCACGAAGTCGGCCACCTGCTGCACCTGGCTGTTGGTGTAGTAGTGTGCCAGAATGATTGCTCGCTTCTCTCGCTTGAGCTCCTCTATCGCTTTATTCAAATCCACCTGTTTTTTCATACCTCGAAATTTTATTTTTAATATTTTAATCCTTTATAAATTTAAATAATAATAAAGAAACAATAATAATAAACGATGTTGAAAGAGTTAGTAAATTTCCCCTCTGTCGGCCCAGGAAAAGTTATCAATA
>JAGBYS010000121.1 GCA_017628675.1 Tidjanibacter sp. | reverse complement strand
GGAGAGGTAGGCATCTCTATGAGTATGATTCGGCCGGTAATGTTGCAGGGGTGGAGCACTACGACTACGATGGCGTGCTCTATGGTACAAGTCGCTATGCTTATGACTCAGAAGGAAAACAGATAGAGAATGTTGGCTATGAGCCCGACGGCTCGCTCTCCTATAAGCAGACCTATAAGTACGACTCGGAGGGTTTCCTCATCGAAGAGGTGTGCTACAATTATGACGGCTCAATCTCAGATAAGATGGTCTACAGTTATGATTCTGTAGGTAATATGGTTGAGATGGTATGGAACAATAGGGGAGTGATTGAAACTCATCGTCGTAAGTATGACTCCAGGGGTAATGAGGTGGAGATTTTGGCCTACAAAACAGAGGGACTTATCCCATTCTGCCTAATGGAGTTCGAGATTGTCTATTCTCATTAGAGCATCGAGAGATCTCTGTCAAGGTACATATATATAGACACACAAAAGGCGCTCCTTTCTTTGGAACGCCTTTTGTATTTTGGGCCTTAAGCCCAGAATACTTTGGTGAAATCGTGGTCTAAAGATTATTTCTTGTTGAAGAACTCTTTAACCTCCTCGGTGGGAACTACATCGGTTTTGAAAATGTAGGCACCGGTCTTCTCCGATTTAACCATTTTGATGCATTTGGTAAAACCCTTGTTTGCACCCTCTTTCTTAAGTGTTGCAACTACTTTCTTTGCCATAGTTCTTTTCCTCCTTATTTAATCTCACGGTGGATAGTTACCCTCTTCAAGTAAGGATTGTATTTCTTACGCTCCATACGGTCGGGTGTGTTCTTTTTGTTTTTGGTAGTGATGTAACGGCTCATACCGGGAACACCGCTTGCCTTCTGCTCGGTACACTCGAGAATGACCTGTACTCGGTTACCTTTACCTTTTTTTGCCATACTTTTTTACTTTGTTAAAAAAAGATTAGTGAATTTTTGCGGGTGCTTTAGCCTCTTTGAGTGCTGCATCCAGACCTTTTTTGTTGATGGTTTTGATACCAGCTGCGGTTACCTTGAGGGTAATCCAGCGGTTCTCCTCCTCGCTCCAGAAACGCTTAGTCTTCAAATTAAGATTGAATTTGCGTTTGGTGCGCCTGTTCGAGTGAGAAACGTTGTTTCCCGACTGTGCAGTTTTACCGGTGATTTCGCAAATCTTGCTCATTTACAATAAGTTAATTAAAATGTTATTATTCTGCGCCTAAAATAGGCCCGCAAATATACGAATTTAATTCAAAATGCAAAATTCAAAATGCAAATTTTATCATTTCTTGAGCGCCGAGAGCCCGAACTCCGAGCGATACCAACAACCCATAAGTTTCCGACTCGTTGCTACCTGCTGAAACAAAAACTTTTGTTTTTCGATTTTAAATTGTATCTTTGTGAAAATTAATAATCTAATGCCTATGAAACGCTTTTTGACTCTCTTTGGAATTATGGCACTTATTCTGGCCTATGGTTGTCAGGAAGATAAGCCAGAGGAGGTAACTCCCG
Source organism: Tidjanibacter sp. (assembly GCA_017628675.1). Lineage (GTDB taxonomy): Bacteria > Bacteroidota > Bacteroidia > Bacteroidales > Rikenellaceae > Tidjanibacter. The sequence continues at coordinate 1,070 of JAGBYS010000121.1, read as the reverse complement.
GTGAGCAGAAACTTACACTCAGCAGCCACAATGTTGCCTTCGATGCCGTGGGCGGCTCCGTGGAGCTGACTATTACCGCCACTTCGGCCTGGAGTGCTACGGTGGTGGGCGAGTGGTGTACACTTTCGGTATACGAAGGTGAGGGTGACGCCACCGTTAGCGTAACTGCAACAGCCAATGAGGGCGAGTTGCGAAGTGCGGAAATCTCTTTCACAATGGGCGAGAAGTGCGAGAAGGTCACTGTGACGCAGTTGGCTGCCGACAAGGGGCCCTTTGGTGCGCTACAATCGCTCTATGAGGTCCCTGCCGAGGGTGCCCACATTCAGATTCCCATCCCTGCCGAGACGCTTGAGGGGCTCGAGTGGAACTACGACTACAGCCACGAATGGCTGTGGATTAGAGCAGGCGAGAGTGAGGATATGAGCTTCTGTGGCGTGGAGATTGAGGTGTTATGCAACAATGATCCCGTAACAAGGGAGTGTGTGGTGACTCTCACCAAGGGTTCCGATGTGAAGGATGTGACCATTCGTCAGGCGGCGGGTGAGGTTTATCTTGAGGCCACTCCCGAGCTTGTGGAGGTCGATTTCACCGAGCAGGAGATTACTCTGGCGGTTGGCGGTAATGTCGAGTTCGACACCACCTATAGTGATGGTTGTGACTGGATTGCGTTCAAGAATGAAAACTACCTTGGTAGACACTTCACCGTGTCCGAAAATCCAACGAGCACCCCTCGTGAAGGACAGATTATTTTTCAAAATACCACCTATAATGTAAAAGTGGAAGTTACTGTTAGGCAGGAGGGTAGGCCCGAAAGGCCCGCATCGCCTCCCAACAACCAGATTTGGTACTCCACCTGGGGCTATGGCGAGACTCCCTATGTTGACGATAGTAGCTTCGACCAGAAGATTGTGTCGAATGTCTATTATTGGGAAGAGAAACTCGGCATCATCACCTTTGAGGGCGATGTGGAAACAGGCCGCGTCAGGATCGAGGACCCTGTTAAAAAGCAGGGCGTTCTGCAGATCGACGGCTCCGTTACGGTTTACGGCAAGGCGTGCCCCTTCCAATTG
>JAGBYS010000120.1 GCA_017628675.1 Tidjanibacter sp. | reverse complement strand
GAAAATGGTGTATGCAATACTCTTCTTACCATCCAGCATCAAATGGTTTACAAAGCGGGTAACCATAACGTCACCGAATTTGGGATCTGGAAGTAGAATGTGCTTTTTAGGCTTTGCTTTTCTCATTTTTGCTTAAATCTTTAATTTGTTCTTAAAATTCGTGAGAGATTACTTTTTGGCTGCTTTGGGTCGTTTTGCACCGTATTTCGAACGACGCTGACGGCGACCGTCTACACCTGCGCTATCCAATGCACCGCGTACCAAGTGGTAGCGAACACCGGGGAGGTCTTTTACACGACCACCACGCACCAAAACGATTGAGTGCTCCTGCAAGTTGTGGCCCTCACCGGGGATGTAGGCATTCACCTCTTTCTGGTTGGTGAGTTTCACACGTGCAACTTTACGCATTGCCGAGTTAGGCTTCTTGGGGGTGGTGGTGTAAACACGCACGCACACACCGCGCCTCTGGGGACAAGCGTCAAGGGCGGGAGATTTACTCTTCATCTCCAACTGAACCCTGCCTTTTCGTACTAACTGCTGAATTGTAGGCATTTTACTTGTTTTTAGTCCTTTGTTTTTGTTAAACTTTTATTCTCGTTTCCCATTTTGGGCCTGCAAAGATAGAGGTTTTTTTTGGTTCTACAATATATATGGGAATTTTTTCACCCCATTTAGGGCCGATTTTTCAGCATTTTAGCCCCTTTTTGCCCCTCTCACCTATTCTTTTTTCTTATCGTTTTTCCAAAACTATTTGCCCCAACTATTACACCACAACAATAGCTCTCGCAACCCACTGACTTACAGCTGTCTACAAAAAAAGTGTTTTGTTTTGTGGTTTGCACAGCAAATATACTTATCTTTGTAGCTCGATTGGTGACGAAAAAATTCAAACTTAACATACACACAATGGAATACAACTTCAAAGAACTCGAGGCCAAGTGGCAGAAGGAGTGGCAGAAACAGCAGACCTACCGTGTGGAGGTAGATCCGTCCAAGCCCAAGTTTTATGTGCTGGATATGTTCCCCTATCCTTCGGGCGCAGGACTCCACGTGGGTCACCCTCTGGGCTACATCGCCTCGGATATCTATTCGCGCTACAAACGCCTCTGTGGCTTCAATGTACTTCACCCCATGGGCTACGACGCCTTCGGTCTTCCTGCCGAGCAGTATGCCATCCAGACCGGTCAGCACCCTGCCGTAACCACCGAGCAGAATGTGGCTCGCTACCGCAGCCAGCTCGACAAGATCGGCTTCTCGTACGACTGGTCGAGGGAGGTGCGCACCTGTGAGCCAGAGTACTACAAGTGGACCCAGTGGGCATTCCTCGAGATGTTCTCCCACTACTACGACAACACCCTTGGCAAGGCCGAGAAGATTGAGGCTCTGGTGGCTCGTTTTGAGACTCAAGGTACTGAGGGTCTGGACGCTGCGTGCACCCAGCAACTCTCCTTCACCGCTGCCGAGTGGAACTCCTACGACCAGAAGCAGAAGGAGGATATTCTCCAGAACTATCGTCTTGCTTTCCGTGCCGACACGATGGTGAACTGGTGTGCCGAGCTGGGCACCGTGCTCGCCAACGACGAGGTGAAGGATGGCCTTTCGGTGCGTGGCGGCTTCCCCGTTGTTCAGCGCCGAATGAAGCAGTGGCTGCTGCGTGTTACCGCCTATGCTCCCCGCCTGTTGGAGGGCCTCGACAAGCTCGAGTGGAGCGAGTCTTTGAAGGAGATTCAGCGCAACTGGATTGGCAAGAGCACCGGTGCGCAGGTATTTTTCGACATTGAGGGTAGCGACAAGAAGCTCGAGATTTTCACCACCCGCCCCGACACAATTTTCGGTGTAACCTTTATGGTCATCGCCCCCGAGCACGAGTGGGTTAAGGAGCTCACCTGCTCCGACGCCCAAGCCGAGGTGGAGGCCTATCTGGAGGCTACCAAGAAGCGCTCCGAGAGGGAGCGTATCGCCGAAACCAAACGCGTGAGTGGCGTCTTCACCGGCTCCTACGCCATCAACCCCTTCACGGGTAAGCGTATTCCTATCTATGTGAGTGACTATGTGTTGGCAGGCTATGGCACAGGCGCCATTATGGCTGTTCCCGCTCACGACTCGCGCGACTGGGCCTTTGCTAAGCACTTCGGCCTGGAGATTGTGCCCGTTGTGGAGGGTGGCAATGTCGAGGAGGCAAGCTACGACGCCAAAGAGGGTAAACTGATCAACTCCGACTTCATCAATGGTCTTGATGTGAAGGTTGCCATTGAGAAGATGTGGGACGAGATTGAGGCACGCGGCCTGGGTCAGCGCAAGGTAAATTACCGTCTGCGTGACGCAATCTTCAGCCGCCAGCGCTACTGGGGCGAGCCCTTCCCCATCTACTATAAGGATGACATTGCACACCCCCTCTCAATTGACGAGTTACCCCTGGAGTTGCCAGAGGTTGAGAAGTTCACCCCCACCGCCGAGGGTGAGCCTCCATTGGCTCGTGCAAAGGGTTGGGAGAATGGCGAGGGTTATCCCTACGAGACAAGCACAATGCCCGGATTTGCAGGCTCTTCGGCCTACTATCTGCGCTATATGGATCCCCACAACAACGACGCACTCGTGAGCACCGAGGCCAACGGCTACTGGCGCAATGTAGACCTCTACATCGGTGGTATCGAGCACGCTACGGGCCACCTGATCTACTCGCGTTTCTGGAACAAATTCCTCTACGATCTGGGCGTAATTTGCGAGGACGAGCCCTTCAAAAAACTCGTAAACCAGGGTATGATTCAGGGCCGCTCGAACTTTGTTTACCGCGTGGTTGGCACCAACAAGTTTGTGTCGCTCGGCCTGAGGAAAGAGTATGAGACTCAGGAGATTCACGTCGATGTAAACATCGTCAAGAACGACGTTTTGGACCTCGATGCATTCCGCGCTTGGAGGCCCGAGTTTGCCGATGCCGAGTTTATCTTGGAGGATGGCAAATACATCTGCGGCTGGGCTATCGAGAAGATGAGCAAGAGTATGTTCAACGTGGTCAATCCCGATTAT
>JAGBYS010000119.1 GCA_017628675.1 Tidjanibacter sp. | reverse complement strand
GGGTGTAGCTCTCCTGGTTGTATGTTTTGCCCGCATCCATAATCGCAAGCAACTCAAGACCAGTGGTATAGTTCCACTTAGGCTTGCTCACGCCGTCCATCGTGATAGCGTCGGGAATACGGCTCATCTCACTCTCCACCATTCTCACCGAAAGGGGCTCCGAACTGCGGATTTTAGGAGCCTTGCGCTCGGCATTGCAGCCCACAATAAGGGGCAAAATAGAGAGAGTCAATAATAGGGAAGTTAGTCGTTTCATAGTAGAGTAGGGGGTGGTTAGGGTTAGTGTACGGGGGTAAATTCGAGTCCGGGAACGCCCGTCTTGAGGCTCCACTCGAGGGCCTTTTTCTCGGAGAGTCTATCGGCCCATTTTACTCGTGCTTTGGGAGCAGCACCTTCGCCCTCGGAGCCATACTCACCATAGCGAACACTCTTCTCGGCCTCGGGCTTGTTCCAGTTGTGCCAACCCTCGGGGCGGATGTGGGAGCCCAGTGTGCAGCCGATGAAGTAGGTCTGTGCGTAGATGCGCCAGGGCCTGCCGAGGTAGCACTTGGTCACACCTTCGGCAGCAGTGAGCGTGCAGTAGAGGAATGTGAAACCACGCTCCTGACCCTTGCAGGTGGAGGCAGCAGTGATGTAGGAGTCCTTCTTGGAGTGGATGGTGCAGGAGATGAAGTCCGCACGGCCCGAGCCGAAGATGAAGTCGGTGGTGCCCTCAATGTAGCAGTTCTCGAAGAAGCAATTGATATTCTCCTTGACCTCCTCGCCGTCGCGGTTGCCTACGCCATAAATATAAAGGGTGTCCTGATTGCCCAAGAGGCGACAGTTGCGGTAGACCTGAGTGCCCGTGCCGACTGTCTGCAGTGCCACGGCCTGACCAACCTCACCTGCAGAGTTCTCGATGGTGATGTTCTCCATAAGTATGTGGCGGCCACAGTTGTAGAGGGTTGCGGTGCCCGATGTGCCTAATTCAACACCATTGGGACCAAGGTCGCGTGCGCCATCGCCCCAGGTGATGATAACCTCGCCCTCGCCAATCAGTTCAACGCTCTGCTTGGTGTAGGGGATTACGACCTTCTCCTCGTATCGGCCCTCACGGATGAGTACCCTCAGGGGGCGCTCTTTGCCCTTGTAGAAGTTGGGGAGGGCTGCAATGGCTTCATTTACGGTGAAGAAGTCGCCGCTACCATCCTTGGCAACCACGAAATCCCAATAGCGAATGTGCTCTCCCAGTTCGGGAATCACACGCTCAATCTCCTGGCAGATCATCTTTGCCACAATGCGTGCGCCTGGTACGGTGAAATGGGTGTTGTCGTTCTTACCCTCGGGATGACTTGGGTATTTGCCCGCGGGAAGATTCATAAAGTATTTTTGAGAACCCTCGTCGCCAAGTGGTGTGAGCCAATCGCGGGTGAGTTTCTCTGCATCAATAAAGAGTACGCCCGTCTGTTGTGCCACGCGGTGACACTCCTTGAGGTACTTGCCGTGGGAGTCGGCCAACTCGCCCTTCTTCCACCAGCGGCGGCAAACCTGTGTGAGGAGTACGGGGGTAGCACCCTTGCTCTTTACAATCTCGATGTAGCGCAGCAGGTTCTGGCCATACTGCTCGGGGGTGGTAAAGCGTGTTGTGTCGCTCTCCTTTGTGTCGTTGTGACCAAACTCAATAAAGACATAGTCGCCCGGTTTCATCCTCTCCTCGACCTTCTGCCAATGGCCAAGGGTGACGAACGACTTTGTGCTGCGTCCATTGACGGCGTGGTTCTCGACCGTCACCGCTGCAGGGTCGAAGAAGGGCTGCAACATATGGCCCCAACCCCTCTCGGGCGAGCCTTTGGAGATGTCCTTGGTGGCGGCTGTGGAATCGCCACACACAAAGAGGGTTATCTGTGCGCTTGCCACAAGTGTCACAAACAGCGTGGCAAGCAGTGTGATAGTTCGTTTCATATGGTGTCTTAGTTTTATCGGTTAGTTAGATTATTGCAGTTTTTTGTAGACGCCACCCACGGTCTGAGCGGCTGTCACATCCTTCACAAGGTAGTGGAGGTAGACCTCGAGGTTGGTGTAGCGACCATCCACATCGAGTGTGTAGCTCTGGCCGTCACCGGCATTGCCGGCATTAAGACCAAACTCTCTCTCCCAACCATCGGGAATACCGTCGCCGTCGCTGTCCTTCTTGTCGGCAATCTCACTGTCGGTTGCCGTGAGTGTAGGCCAGCCCCCCACATCGGTGTGGGAGTCGATGATGCCGTTCTTTGAGCCATTGGAGCCCTTCGAGGAGGCGTTGCCGTTGCGTGCTTCCTCTACAACCCTCCTATCTACCGCATCCCTACGGAGCGAAGGACCCGCACTCTCCAGTACGCGCTCAAAGGCTGTTGCGGCCGAGTGGGTAGTGGTGTAACAAGGGGTTGTGTCGTCCTTCTTGATGGCCTGCAGCGAGTAGCACTGCCACGAGGAGGCGTTGCTGATGCCTGTTCCGTTGTGGAGATAGACTCCGTTCCAGTTGTTCTCGTTTATCTCGGTGGCGTAGTCGCCCTGGTGGTAGTTGCCCGAGAGGTACATTGTGCCATAGCCAACAT
>JAGBYS010000118.1 GCA_017628675.1 Tidjanibacter sp. | reverse complement strand
CCTATCGAAAAGGGAAGCAAAGATACATTTTTTCCTTGAGGTGAGCAATGTTTTGGCCAAAAAAGAGGTGTTCTAAAAGTGGATATCGTAGCCGAAAGGGATTTTTGTGTGGCACGAGATTGGGGGTTTGGGAAAAATGCACTACCTTTGACTGATAAACTCAGTCACAAAACAACCAGAAAGATATGGTAGAGAAATTCCGAGCAGACTACATCATCCCCTGCTACGACGCAGACCTCAATATGCGCCTCAAACCCGCCTCGTTCCTCAATATGGCACAGGAGGCTGCCAACCATCACGCCAACTATCTCGGCGTGGGATACGACACCTTGAACGAAACCAAGCAAGCGTGGGTTATGTCGCGTATGAGGGTCATCTTTGACCGCCTGCCTTTGTGGCGCGAGAAGGTCACCCTGCAGAGCTGGCACAAGGGTGCAGCGGGCTTTATGTTCCTGCGTGACTTCCTCCTCACCGACGCCGAGGGCAACTCTCTGGTGAAGGCAACCACCTCGTGGCTTGTGATCGATATGACCACACGCAGGCTCGCACGCCGAGGTGCCTTTGCCGAGTTCGCCGCCGACAGCTCCAAGTGCATCCCCGAGAGTGTTATTGAGGAGCCCGCCGCCAAGGTGGTCATCCCCGAGGGCTTCGAGGCTACCCGTAGCGCCATCCACACCGCCTCCTACTCGGACCTCGATATGAACCACCACGTGAACAATGTTATGTACATTGTTTGGGCGATGGACATCGTAGCTCCCGAGCAGACCGAGAGCAAGCCCCTTCGTGAGTTGGAGATTAACTTCAACACCGAGGTTAGGCCCCAGGATCAGGTGGAGCTCACCCTCTACAGTTCGCCCGCCGAGCCAGACACCTACTATGTAGAGGGTAAGGTCGAGGGCCACAACTCTTTCATCGTAAGGCTCAACTTCTAATCCCCACCCTTGTGGGTACAACATATCACGAGCCGCCCTCGGACACTCAGAGGGCGGCTCGTGGTTTATATGGCCGTCAAAATCTACAGTGGTTTGGTAGTGGTTGTGGGGCTCACATCCTGCAGGGCCCTTTTGTAGCCCGCCTGGTAGCCGCTGTTGTGGGAGCAGGTGGAGATCATCATCGCCGCAGCCCATATTAGCAGTGCCTGATAGATGCGCCTCTTGCGTGGTGGCATAGCCCTCCACGAGTAGCCCACACGCCCTGTGAACTGCCTCAGCTTGTCGCCCAGGCGTTGGATGAGCCCCTTGAGTGAGCCGCCACTACGGCGCGAGGTGGCACGATAGGGCTTGGCCTTTATGGTCTTGAGGTTTTTCACCTTCACGGCAATCTCCCTGCGCTCTATGTGGCCGCTCTGAGCCACCGTTAGTCGGAGTATTGTGGAGCCCTTGGAGCGCTGAATGGCTACTGTGCGACTGCCGCTGTCGGGGAGTTGTATCTGGCTCTTGGTTAGGCCGTTGTCGATGGTGAGCGTCACCGCATCGGGCAGTCCGCACTCCCACGATACGAGCACATTCTCGCCCTCCTGGGCACTCTTGCGATCCACCACAAATTTTATATCCTTGTTCTTCATCGGGTTGTTTTTTTTGATCTTTTTACCCCTTCCCTGAAGCAAATACCGTTCCAGTCACCATCGTCTGCCATTTTGGCAGTCAGGAGTAAATATGCCTCTTTTTGAAAGGAGAATAGGGTATTCTACCTCATTTTAGGCAAATCATTTCATAGTACCACTAAATTGAGCGTCAGCGAAAAGCCCCCTTTACAGAAAGGGGGTT
>JAGBYS010000117.1 GCA_017628675.1 Tidjanibacter sp. | reverse complement strand
GTGTCTACAAAGCTGGTGCCGTTGGGGTCGATGGGCGAAAAGTCGTCCTTCCACTTCTCGTTGCGGATGTTGATGATACCCTCCGAGGTGAAGAGCATACCGTTGCGGCCGTTGCGGGTGGGCATCACGCAGTCGAACATATCCACACCCCTTTCGATGCCCTCCAAAATGTTGATGGGCGTACCCACACCCATAAGGTAGCGAGGGCGGTCGGTGGGGAGGATGGCGTTGACCACCTCGATCATCTCATACATAACCGGTGCGGGCTCGCCAACTGCCAGACCACCAATGGCATAGCCGTCGGCGTTGAACTGCTGAACGAACTCTGCAGCCGAGGCCCTCAGGTCGGGGTAGGTGCAGCCCTGAACGATGGGGAAGAGCGACTGATGATAACCGTATTTGGGAGCGGTTTTTTCGTACTGGTTAAAACACCTCTCGAGCCACCTCTGGGTCATTGCGAGCGAGCGTGCGGCGTAGCGGTAGTCGCTCTTGCCGTCGGGGCACTCGTCGAAGGCCATCATAATGTCGGCGCCGATGGTGCGCTCGGTGTCGATGACATTCTCGGGTGTGAAGATGTGCTTCGAGCCGTCGATGTGGCTCGAGAAGCGCACGCCCTCCTCGGTGATCTTCCTGCGTGCGGCAAGCGAAAAGACCTGAAAACCACCACTATCGGTGAGCATTGGGCGGTCCCAGGTGCTGAAGCGGTGGACACCTCCGGCCTTCTCGATAATCTCCATTCCGGGGCGGAGATAGAGGTGGTAGGTGTTGGCCAGAATGATCTGCGCCCTCACCTCGTCGCGGAGGTCACGGTGGAAGATACCCTTGACGGTTGCGGCCGTGCCTACGGGCATAAAAATGGGAGTCTCAATGGTGCCGTGGGCGGTCTCTATGAGGCCCGCGCGCGCCTGACTCTGATCGTCTTTTTTCTCGAGTGTGAATTTCATATGTGGCAAAGGTAAGTGATTTTCCAAAAAAATGAGTAACTTTGTCATCTATATTTCATCTATTAATGAAACAAGAGAGCTTTTTTGATAGTTTTCTGACAGAGGAGGGGCGACTCTTTGGCCTTGTATTGCTGTCGTTGCTGGGAGCTATGTTCCTGGTGCAAATCATCATTTACCTGTTTGTCTACGGTCGTCTGCGCCACTATCGCAACCCTGCGGGTGACGACAAGGTTGCCCAGACGGGTGTGTCGGTTGTGATACCGCTCTACGACGCCGACTACGGATTTATGAACGAGCGTTTGCCCCAATTCCTTTCGCAGACCCACTCCCTCTATGAGGTTATGATTGTGGATGTTACGGGCGATCCGGATATTGCCGAGCAGCTCAAACTGATGCACCTCGGTTGGGGCGACAAACTCGCCTACACGCGCATCAGCCTCAATAGCAAGATACGCCACATCTCCACCAAGATGGCCCTGAATGTGGGCATCAAGGGTGCTCGCTACGACAATGTGGTCTTCTCGCTGCCCGAGTGTGCTCCCCGCACGGAGCGCTGGGCCGAGATGATGGCGCGCGGCTTTGCCGGAGGCCACGATGTGGTGCTCGGCTACGCCTCCATTGTTCCCGAGAAGGGGCTGGCAAATAAGATTGTAAGGTGTGCCAATATGGCTCTTTCGACTCGTTGGCTCTCCTTTGCGGTGCGCAATAGGGGCTATCGTGGTACGCTCTGCAACATTGGCATCACCAAGAGTGTCTACTTTGGCGCTCGAGGATTCAACTATCTGAACCTCAATATGGGCGAGGACGATCTGTTTGTGATGAACCTCATAAATCGCACCAACACGGTAACCACGATGGGTGGCTCGGCTACCATCAATCAGCAGTGTTGGGGAGGCCTCGGCTGGTGGCTGCCTCGCCGACTGAAACTCTCCTACACCTATCGCTACTACCCCCGCAGGGTGAAGTGGGGCACAGGAATTGAGTTGTGGAGCAGGGCGCTCTTCTTTGTGGCAGCGGTGGTGGCTATGGCTATGCTGCCCCTGGCTTCGAAGGTGTTGGCGGCCGTGCTGCTGTTTGCTCGCTACTTCATCGTCTGGTGGCAGATGAAGACGGTGGCTCGTCGCCTCTCGGAGCGAGGATTCCTCTCGGCCTACTGGATATACGACCTGCTGGCTCCCGCTGTGGAGGCGGTGCTCTTTGTTCGCAGGGAGCTCACCCCTACCCACAAGTGGAGATAGTAAATTTTTGAAGATTTTTGGACTGCACTTAATAGGTGGATGTAGAAAAGTACATAATTCTCTCGGATGCACAGCTTGTGGTGCTGGCACTCGATGGCGACTCGGAGGCCTTCGCAACCCTCTTTCGTCGCTACCGAGAGGAGATTTTTTCGCTCTGCCTGCAGCGCACCTCGGGCAATCGTGAGGATGCCAACGACCTGGTGCAGGAGACCTTTGTGAAGGTCTATGTGAACCTGGGTAAGTATGACCCCAAGTTCACCTTTGGACAGTGGATCTACACCATCGCCCGCAACGCCTTCATTGACCACGTGCGTCGTCGCCGCGAGGAGATGTCCATCGAGATGATTGGTCGTGGTGTGGGCCTTTCGCCCGTCTTCGATGAGGGCGCCGATGAGCACATTATGAACGAGCAACACTCGGCGCAGTTGGAGCGCTGTATGGCCGCCCTGCCGGAGAAGTATCGCAAGATGGCCGAGATGAGGTTTGAGAGGGAGCTCTCCTATGAGGAGATTGCCCACCAGGTGGGGCTGCCGATAGGCACCGTCAAGACGCAGATTCACCGTGCACGCGAGAGGTTGTGCCGTATGATTGAGGAGAACGAAAAATAGAAAAAATACGAATACTTAGACAGAATTTAAGCTATGAAGAAACTGAACGAGAAGGCTCACAAAGGTGAGAACAATGCCGAGAATAAGGAGCAGCAAACAACTGCCAAGAAGGAGCGCAGTGTGCTTATGACATTGGTTATCAATGGTGCCAAAGCGTTGGTGCTGTTGGTGGTGGTTGTCTTTGTTGTGAATATCCTCCTGGGTATCCTTACCCGCCACGGTTCCAATCGCGATGTGCCCGAACTGGTGGGCTGTTCGACCGAGCAGGCCGAGGCTCTGCTCAAGGAGCAGCGCTTGGAACTGGTCGTGAGCGACACTCTGTTTGTGCCCGTCTATGAGTCGGGTGTGGTGCTCGAGCAGCGCCCCTCGGCAGGCGAGGGCAAGGTGAAGGCCGGCCGCAAGATCTATGTGACCATCAATGCCGACCACCAGCGCCTTGTGAAGGTGCCCTATGTTACGGGTCTGTCGCTGCGTCAGGCTGTGGGCGATATCGCATCGGTGGGCCTGGAGATCGAAAGGCTCACATTCCGCAACGATATTGCCAACAACTATGTGCTCGACGAGCTGCTCCACGAGGTGAGCATCGACGAGGAGAGCAACCTGGAGGCCTATATGGGTACCGGTATCACGCTCATTGTTGGTAGCAATGGCCGCTCGAACCGCGTTGTGCCCAACCTGGTGGGTAAGACCCTCCACGAGGCCAAGACGATGCTCTGGAGCGCAGGCTTTAACCTCGGTGCAGTGAACTACGATGGCGAGATGAGCCTTCTGGAGAAGACCGACGCTGTCATCTATAAGCAGACCCCCGCTGCCTACTCGTCCAATAATCCCGGTAGGGCGGTGTCGCTCTCGCTGACTCTGGACCTGGAGAGCAAACAGAAGAAGTAGCATAGAGGAGATGAAGTCGAGGGAATTTGACAAACTCTCGGAGCCTCTGGTGGAGGATATCGAGAGCGAAGGCGAGGAGGGCGAGGAGCTCTACGAACACTTTGCCATTGTGGTAGATAAGGGTCAGTCGCTGATGCGCATTGACCGCTATCTGGCTACCCATATGGAGGCTTGCAGCCGTAGCCGTATTCAGGCGGCGGCCGACTGTGGCAACATCCTTGTGGATGGCAAGCCCGTCAAATCGAGCTATAAGGTGAAACCCCTGGAGCGCATCTCTATCGTTATGCCCTATCCCAAGAGGGATACGACCCTTGTGCCACAGGATATCCCCATTGAGATTGTCTACGAAGACGAAGAACTGCTGGTTGTCAATAAGCGCGCGGGTATGGTTGTCCACCCCGGCCACGGCAACTGGGATGGCACGCTTGTGAATGCGCTGGCCTACCACCTCAGGGCCACCGAACTCTTCCAAGAGGGTAGTGGCGACATTAGGGCCGGACTTGTGCACCGCATCGATAAGAACACCTCGGGCCTCTTGGTGGTGGCCAAGACGGAGTATGCACACGCTTTCCTGGCCCACCAATTCTTTGAGCACACCATCACTCGTCGCTACTTGGCCCTTGTGTGGGGCAACTTTGAGGAGGATGAGGGCACCGTGGTGGCCCACGTGGGAAGGAGTAAGACCGACCCTATGAATATGGCTGCCTACCCCAATGGCGACTACGGCAAACACGCCGTCACACACTATAAGGTGCTGCGTCGCTATGGCTATGTGACCCTTGTGGAGTGCCGCCTGGAGACGGGCCGCACCCACCAGATCAGGGTACATATGCAACATATCGGCCACCCGCTCTTCAACGATGAGCGCTATGGTGGCGACAGGATTCTCAAGGGTACGACCTTCAGCAAGTATAAACAGTTCGTTGAGAACTGCTTCCAACTGATGCCCCGCCACGCGCTCCACGCCCGTTGCCTGGGCTTCATCCACCCCAAGACCAAGCAGGAACTCTACCTCGACTCCGAACTGCCCGAGGATTTCCGCTCGGTGCTTGCCAAGTGGGATACCTACAGCAACGCCGTAGAGTGCCCTGAGGAGTAGAGTTGAAAGTTGAAAGTTGAAAATGGGAGAAATGAGATAGAATGGATGGCTACTTAAGGTCCTTTCGGCCCTTTTAGCCCTTTCCCTTCCCGCAAGTTAGGGAAGAGTGTCCCGAGTGCGTGAGAGGTCTGTCGACGGTAGACAATAAAAAAATCCACCGAATTGTTCGGTGGATTTTTTTTATTTATCCGAGGTAGGATTTTAGGATCTTGCTGCGGTTGCTGTGGCGCAGGCGGCGGATTGCCTTCTCCTTGATCTGTCGCACGCGCTCACGAGTGAGGCCAAACTTCTCGCCAATCTCCTCGAGAGTCATCTCCGAGCAACCGATGCCGAAGAAGTATTTGATAATATCCTTCTCACGGTCGGTGAGGGTGTCGAGTGCGCGGTCCACCTCGGTGGCAAGCGACTCGTTGATAAGGCCCCTGTCGGCATTGGGCGAGTCGGCATTCACAAGCACATCCAGCAGGTTGTTGTCCTCGCCATCGGCAAAGGGTGCATCCACCGACACGTGGCGGCCCGAGACACGCAGGGTGTCCGAAACCTTCTCCTTGGGCAGGTTGAGCATATCGGCGAGCTCCTCGGGCGAGGGGGTGCGCTCGTTCTCCTGCTCGAAACGACCGAAGGCCTTATTGATTTTGTTCAGTGAGCCCACCTGGTTCAATGGAAGGCGCACGATACGCGACTGCTCGGCCAGAGCCTGGAGAATCGACTGACGGATCCACCATACGGCGTAGGAGATGAACTTGAAACCACGGGTCTCATCGAACTTCTCGGCCGCCTTGATAAGGCCCAAGTTGCCCTCGTTGATAAGGTCGGGCAGCGACAGACCCTGATTCTGATATTGCTTGGCTACCGACACAACAAAGCGAAGGTTTGCTTTGGTGAGTTTCTCGAGAGCCTCCTGGTCACCTTTGCGGATTCGCTGGGCGAGTTCCACCTCCTCCTCGACGGTAATGAGCTCCTCTTTACCGATCTCCTGGAGGTATTTGTCGAGCGATGCACTCTCGCGGTTGGTGATTGATTTGGTGATTTTTAACTGTCTCATCTCTTCTTTCTCCTATTTTTTTCTAATTATTCTTTCTGTTTTCCTCAATTAACCCTCGGATAAGACAGCCCTATATTATACCTCTTTAATAATATATTACGCTCCCCAAACTCACTTTACACCGCCTACTCGACCAGCGAGTAGCTTGCGCTGCGACCTGTGGAGGGGTAGATTCCGTCTACGGAGGTGATCTTCTCGCCCATCTTGCCACTCTGCAGCAGGCTCTCCATCTCCTCGACGCTGCCCACGGCCACCTCGTTCAGATGGGTGATCACAAAACCGGGCCTCACGCGTGCCTTGTCGAGGAATCCTCCCTCGTGTACCTGGGTGACCTTGACGCCACCTCTAATGCCGAGATTTTGTGCTGTTCGGCGGCTCACATCCTCGAAGGCACCTCCGAGCGATTGGAGCGAGGCAAGGTCCTGTTTGCTCACGGGATCTGTCTTTCCGGCTTTATTACGCAGTGTAACCTCAAAATGTTTCACTTGCCCCTCTCTTTTTATTGAAATTTTCACTTTTTCGCCGGGGCGCTTGGTGGCAATAATCTCTCCGATGCGAGCCTTTGCACCGATGGCGGTGCCGTCAATCTCGGTGATGATGTCGCCCTTGCGTATGCCTGCATCGGCTGCGGCTCCGCTCTCCTGCACCTCGGCAACATAGGCACCGCCTATCTCGCTGATGCCATACTCCTTGCCGTAGGCCTCCAAGAACTCGGCATTGATCTCCTGGTAGGAGATGCCCAGGAGGGCTCTCTGTACGATGCCATACTCCTTCAGGTCCACCACCACCTTCTGCACAATGCTGCTCGGCACGGCAAACGAGTAGCCGATGTAACTTCCTGTCTGCGACTGGATGAGGGTGTTGATACCAACAAGTTCGCCGGCCGTGTTGACAAGTGCGCCGCCGCTATTGCCGGGGTTTACGGCCGCATCGGTCTGGATGAATGACTCAATGCTGTACTGCGAGGGGATGGCTCCCAGGTTGCGCGCCTTGGCGCTCACGATGCCCGCCGTGATGGTCGACTGGAGGTCGAAGGGCGAGCCTATGGCCAGCACCCACTCGCCCAGACGCAGAGCGTCGCTCGAGCCAAACTTCAGGAAGGGGAACTCAGTGCCCTCAATCTTCAGCAGTGCAACATCGGTTGTGGGGTCGGTGCCGATGATTTTAGCCTCAAAGCTGCGCCCGTCGTAGAGCTTTACTTTCAGTGTGTTGGCACTCTCTACCACGTGGTTGTTGGTGACGATGTAGCCGTCGGCCGTGATGAGCACACCGCTGCCACCCGCCTTAGCCTCGCGTGTGGAGGGTGCGCCGTAGCCCTGAGGGATGCCGAAGAATTGGAAGAAGGGGTCTATGGTCGTCTGGCCCTGAATGGTCTTGGTGACCTCAATGTTCACCACCGCCTGCACGGCGTTCTCGGCCGCGTATGTTAGGTCGGGATACTTCTCCTTGGCATAGGAGGTGAAGTGGTTGAGCGAGGAGGAGTTCTGCTCCACAAGAGAGCCTGTGCCCACCTCAATGGCAGAGGGTTGTGTATTGTGTTTGTCTACTACAATGGAGGCGGTGATGCCGCCCACCAGAGCGGCGCCCAGAAGGGTGCCCACAATGGTAATCGCCTGTTTATTCATAGTCGCTTAAAAATAATGTTTTAGTCCGTAGTGTTTTTCTTGAGGCGAAATTTTATCTCATAGGCAGTTGTCGTTTGTTTGTGGTCTGTGTGGCCAAAAAAATCTTTGTTGCTGGAGAATAACGCCCCTTTGGCGGGGGATATTGTGACAAATACAGGAAAAATTCATATATTTGCGACTTGAATAATTACGCTTTAAGGCAATGTTTGAGAATTTATCCGAAAAGTTAGAGAGGTCGTTTAAGATCCTCAAGGGTGAGGGCAAAATCACCGAAATCAATGTGGCAGAGACCCTTAAGGAGATCCGTCGTGCACTGATTGATGCCGATGTGAACTACAAGGTGGCCAAAACTTTCACCGATGAGGTGAAACAGAAGGCGCTGGGTCAGAATGTGCTCACAGCCGTGAAACCCGGTCAGATGATGACCAAGATTGTGCGCGACGAGTTGGCACAACTTATGGGTGGTACGGCTACCGACATCACCCTCACGGGTCACCCCGCAGTGGTGCTGATTGCAGGTCTTCAGGGTTCCGGTAAGACCACCTTCTCGGGTAAGCTCGCCAAACTGCTCAAGGAGAAACGCAACCGCAGCGTGCTGCTGGTGGCAGGCGATGTCTATCGTCCTGCTGCTATCGACCAGCTCAAGATTCTGGGCGAGCAGGTGGGCGTGGAGGTCTACACCGAGGCGGGCAATATGAACCCCGTGGAGATTGCCGAGAACGCCATTAAGTATGCTCGCTCGAAGAGTATCAATACGGTCATCGTCGATACGGCAGGTCGTCTGGCTATCGACGAGCAGATGATGCAGGAGATTGAGGCCGTGAAGGCGGCCGTGAAGCCCTCCGAGACGCTCTTCGTTGTGGACTCGATGACGGGTCAGGATGCGGTCAATACGGCTCGCGAGTTCGACCAGCGTCTGGACTTCGACGGCGTAGTGCTCACCAAACTCGATGGTGACACCCGTGGTGGTGCGGCCATCTCGATCCGCTCGGTTGTAAACAAACCCCTCAAGTTCATCTCCTCGGGCGAGAAGATGGACGCTCTGCAGACCTTCCACCCCGAGCGTATGGCCGACCGTATCCTCGGTATGGGCGATGTGGTGTCGCTTGTGGAGAGGGCCCAGGAGCAGTTCAGCGAGGAGGAGGAGCGCAAACTCAAGAAGAAGATATATCGCAACGAGTTCAACTTCAATGACTTCATTGAGCAGATTGGTCAGATCAAGAAGATGGGCTCTATGAAGGAACTTATGGGTATGATTCCCGGTATGGATAAGGCCCTGAGGGGTGTAGATATCTCGGACGATGTCTTCAAGCAGACCGAGGCTATCATCGGCTCGATGACCCCCGCCGAGAGGGAGCGCCCCGAGATTATCAACCCTTCGCGCAAGGCCCGCATTGCAGCCGGTAGCGGCACGACTCTGCAGGATGTCAATCGCCTCTTGAAACAGTTTGAGGATATGCGCAAGGTTATGAAGATGGCCGCTGGTGCAGGCAATAAGCGTATGCCCCTGCGTGGTATGCCTATGATGCCTCGCCGCCGCAGATAGCAGATAGCGCTCAGCACATAACACAAAAACACCTCACGGGTTACATTTTTGTAACCCGTGAGGTGTTTTTTTTTTGCCAACCGTCAACCGCCAACCATCGACCGCCGTGGGCTCGCAATCTGCAATCCCCCAAACATATAAGTCCTATAAGTCGTATAAGCCCCATATTACAATGTTAACGGGTATTAATTTTAATACCCGTGAACAAGAGGATAAGAGGGTGATGGAGGGGAGTAGTTGCGGGGTGGTGGTTGGTAGTTTTTTTGGGTTTTATGATAGTGGAGCGACGATCGAAGAATTTTTTTTCACTTTTTTATTCTTTGTAAGGCATTGATTGTCAGGGGTTTATTGGGGGGGGTAATGCGTGCCGAAAAAGTTTTGGAAGCTGTGCAACATTTTCCTATATTTGTGTGTCTATACTATAAAGACGCAAACATTAACCCTTGAAATAAAACCCTAAACGCTATGAAAAAGTTCTTGAAACTAACGCTTGTCATTGTGGCCTTGTGTGCTTCCAGCTCCGTGCTCAATGCGCAAGAGGACAACCAGGTGGCCGATGCTGCCTGTCAGTCGGTACTGATGGTAGATAATGATAATTATGGTGCAACCTCGGTTGCGGGCCTCTCTTCAAACCCACTCCGTGTGCAGCGTGGGCAAAGGTTGGCCAATGCCGGCAAAACCCTTATGATTGGTGGTGGTGCGGTTGCGCTCTCCAGCACGATTTTCTACGCCTTGGCTCAGGTCGAGTGGGATAAGAGCTACAACCCCGAAACCCCCGATATGCCCGTGTTTCCCATCTTTACCTTGGCGGGATATACGGTGGGAGCAACCCTCGCTCTTGTTGGTCTGCCGATATTCTTTGCGGGCAAGGATATTGTGGTCAAGAATGGCGGCCAGATGGTCACCGTGGGAGAAGGTTGTGAGTCGGGAAGTGCTGGTCTGATAGATCTTGGCCTTGGAATTCCTCCCTTTATGAGCCTCGATGCGGTTTATGGCTACAACTTCAGCTCCAACCTCTTTGTGGGTGGTGGTATAGGTGGCAAAATGTGGCTTATGAGTACTATGGGAGATGGTTCTTCCATCGCCGCCGTTCCCGTCTATGCACAGGTGAGATACTCCCTTGGCAAGGGCCGCATCTCTCCCTATGCTGCAATCTCGGGTGGCTTCGATATGATAAACTCCTCGCCCTACCTTGGTTTCGACTTCGGTACCCGCATCCGCTCAACCCACACAACAATCTCTGCCTATGGCGATGAGGTTCAGCGCGATAATTCGTGGTGGCTCTCCTCCAAATTGGGCTACTCGGGAGGTGAAAACTTCTTCCTCTCCTTTGGCGTTGGAAAGTCTTTCTAAGGTTGCGCTAAAAAGTGGGAGGGCATTGCCCCCTCAAAAAATGCATTGCACAAACAAAGGGACTGAATTGTCAGTCCCTTTGTTTGTGTCTAATATGTGAACGACGAGCCGCCGATGAACTCCCTCAGCAGCGAGGTGGGCGGAATCTCCTTTTCGTCCAGCAGCGAGAAGTTGTCGATGAACTTCAGCAGCCTTACGGCCTCGCCATAGACCTCCTCCGTCTCGGGCACGCTCAGCAGCAGTGGCATAAGGTGGTTCTTCAGAACGGGAAGCTCATACAGCAGTGACGAGTTGAACATCACATCGGCATTCTCCTGGTAGGGGAAGATGTACTTCTCCTCGCCACGGCGCACACTCTGCCAACGCTTCAGGGTCGACTCGGCCGTAGTGCCACGGTAGGCGTT
>JAGBYS010000116.1 GCA_017628675.1 Tidjanibacter sp. | reverse complement strand
GATTGATAATCAGCACCCCGAGGCGAAGATCATCATCCAAACGAATAATACCTATAGATACTACTTCCCAAACTATGAGAAGCTGATTGCTAAGCCCGTGTTTATGAATAACTGGGTTGTAAATCAGGTCTTTTCGTATGCCAATGTGGGGCTTGCTGCCCTGCCCGAAAGTGTGGAGTTGGAGCTTGTCAAGAGCCTGAGCGAGTTCCATACACCCACCTACGGCCGCATCTCTTCGCGCTATGGCCCGCGCAGGGGTGGAACGCACAAGGGAATAGATATCTGCGTGCCTAATGGCGAGCCTATCTATGCTACCTTTGAGGGTCTGGTGCGCCACGCAAAGTATAATGGCGGTGGCTATGGCAATCTGGTGATTATTCGCCACCCCAATGGACTTGAAACCTACTACGGTCACCTTTGCAAGATAAATGTGAAGGTAAATGATTATGTGATTGCAGGTCAGGTGATTGGCTATGGTGGTAATACGGGGCGCAGTAGTGGCCCTCACCTCCACTACGAGGTGCGCTATTACGACCACGCCTTCGACCCCGAGAGGATTATTGACTTCTCTAATGGTGAGCTCAAGTGGCAAACCTTTGTGCTCGAGAAAAAATACTTCAATGCACGCTCAAAGGCGAGTGACGCTCCCGAGGAGGATGATTTTGAGAAGAATCTGGTGAGCGAGAGTGGCGAGCCGTTGTCATCTGAGCAGATTGTGGAGAATCTCGGTGGCGAAATGCCCGAAGAGAAAAAAGAGGCGGCCTCGTCGCAAAGCCTTGAGAGAAAGAGTGATAGTAAGGCACCCGTAACCCCCTCTGGTACTACGGCTGTGGCAGCCCAGGAGGAGAAGAATCTTCCTGTGTATCACACCGGAAAGGGTGGTGAGAATCTCTACCGCATTGCCTCCAAGTATGGCACATCGGTTTCGGCAATCTGCAAGCTGAATGGGATGAAGAGTACGGACACGCTGCCCATTGGCAAGAAGCTGCGAGTGAAATAGGGTGTATATATGATAGTATAATAAAAGGCAGTCGCTACAGTTGCGACTGCCTTTTGTGTTCCAATGTAGTGGCTATTTTGAGTAGTCCCTCTCGCCGAAGATCATTGAGCCGATGCGGACCATTGTGCTGCCACACTCGATGGCCTCCTCGTAGTCGGATGTCATACCCATCGATACGGTGTCGAAACTCTCCGAGAAACGCCCCTTGAGCGAGTCGAACATCTGCCTGAGGGTTTTGAATTCCTGTTTGTTTTGCTCAATGTCATCGGTGAGTGTGCCGATGGTCATAAGGCCCCTCGGGCGCACCCACTTCAGTGAGGCGAGGGTGTCGGATTCTATGAAGTTCGAGAACTCCTCGAGGTCCCAGCCGCTTTTGCTCTCATCCTTAGCAAGATGAATTTCAAATAGAAAGTCTATCGTACGACCGCATTTCTCGCCCCAGCGGTTGATTTCGGCCAGCAATCGAGGGCTATCTACGGAGTGGATGAGCTTCACGAAAGGGGCAATCATCTTGACTTTGTTGGTCTGCAGGTGGCCAATCATATGCCACTCAATATCCTCTGGAAGGGTGGCTGCTTTGGCGGCCATCTCCTGCGGACGGCTCTCGCCAAAGATGCGCTGACCTGCCTCGTAGGCCTCGATAATTGCCTCTGCAGGGTGAAATTTGGACACTGCAACAAGCGTCACATCCTCGGGAAGGGTGGCGTGCAGTTGCTCTATTTGTTGCTTAATTGACATTTTAGTATCGGTTTGTTTGGCAAATTTAGAGATAATTTTCTATATTTGTTGTTTGTCAGCAAGAAACTAAACATTTTAACTCTAATAACTATGAACAAAAAACTATTTGTAACCATTCTTGCCTCCGTTTTGGCTTGGGGTAGCGCATTGGCCTGCACCAATCTCATCGTTACGCGTGGCGCTTCGACCGACGGCTCCAACATCGTTTCCTACGCCGCCGACTCACATCAACTCTATGGCGCTCTCTATCACACTCCTGCCGACACTTTCGGTAAAAATGCTATGCTTAGCGTATTTGAGTGGGATACAAGCCGCTACTTGGGCGACATCCCTCAGGTGGCCAAGACCTATTCGACCATCGGTAATATGAATGAGTATCAGCTCATCATTGGTGAGACTACCTATGGTGGCCGCAGTGAACTCGAGGATCCCGAAGGTCGCATCGACTACGGCTCGCTCATCTACATCACCCTCCAGAGGGCAAAAACCGCACGCGAGGCTATTGACATTATCGTTAAGTTGGCCAACACCCACGGCTATGCATCGAGCGGTGAGAGCTTTACTATTGCCGACAAAGATGAGATTTGGATTATGGAGCTCATTGGTAAGGGCCCCGGTCGCAAGGGTATTGTGTGGGTGGCTCGCCGTATTCCCGACGGTT
The DNA here is from genome assembly GCA_017628675.1 of Tidjanibacter sp. GTDB lineage: Bacteria > Bacteroidota > Bacteroidia > Bacteroidales > Rikenellaceae > Tidjanibacter. The sequence goes on along the minus strand of JAGBYS010000116.1, from coordinate 5,062 downwards.
GCATCTCGGCTCACGCCAACCACGCCCGCATCACCACTTTCCCCAAGAATGACCCCGAGAACTGCCTCTACGCAGAGGATGTAATCTCGTTTGCACGCGAGATGGGTTACTACAATGGTAGCGATGAGGACTTTAGCTTCAGCGACACCTATGCACCCCTGGATTTCAGCGCAATGCGTGGCTGCGAGGCAAGGGTTTGGAGCTTCTTCCGCCGTTTTGCCGATGGTATGGAGGCCTATGAGGACTATGCACTCGGCCACAATCCCGCAAACCGTATGCCCCTCTGGGTTAAGCCCAACCGCAAAATCTCTCCCAAGGATATCTTCGATATGATGCGTGACCACTACGAGGGCACCGTTATGGATATGACCACCGACATTGGCGCAGGTGGCAGCAAACTGCCTTACCGCTGGCGTCCTATGGGCTTCGAGGTAGATGGTGTTGAGTATGTGCAGGAGAGGGCAATCGCCACTCAGCAGACCGGCTTCTGGTTTGTGGCTCAGGCTCGTAGAGATCTTCCCGATCCCGTAGGTGGCATTATCTGGTTTGGTACTGACGATGCAGCCACTTCGCCCCTTACCCCTATCTATTGCGGCTCCACTAAGGTTCCCGTTTGCTTGAGCGAGAAGACCGGTGACATTCTGACCTACGATGAGAGGGCTATGTTCTGGATTACCAACCGCATTGCACAGTTTGCATACCTGCGTTACGACTACATCGGTGGCGAGGTTCGCCGAGTGATTGACGAGTGGGAGAATGCGAAACTCGCAGAGGTTGCCGAGATGGACGCTCGTTTCTCGGAGCTCAGCAATGAGAAGAAGATGAAAAATGCTGTAACAAAGTACTCCGTCGATACCGCTCAGGAGCTCTGGCAGAAGTGGAGCAACTTGGACAACTACCTGATGGTGAAGTATATCGATGGTAACATCAAGAAACAGGACGCAGAGGGTAAGTTCCTCAATAATGGCCACCACCCCTCACAGCCCGCGTTCCCCGATCAGCCTGGCTACTCGGAGAAATTCCTTCGCGCAATTGCTGATGACAATGCTGTGCTTGAGGTTGTGAAGTAGGGCATAAGAGAGAAAATATTATACCTAAAAAACTGGACCAAAATGAAATATGATATTGTTGTGATTGGTAGCGGTCCTGGTGGACACGTTGCCGCACTGAAGGCTGCTAAGAGAGGTAAGTCGGTGGCTGTTGTGGAGAAAGCGGAGCTCGGTGGTGTCTGCCTCAACTGGGGTTGCATCCCCACCAAGGCGATGCTCAAGAGCGCACAGGTCTACCACTACTTCACCTCGGCTGCTTCGTATGGTATTGACTTCGAGGGTGAGGTGAGGCCATCGCTCGATAAGATTGTTGCTCGTAGCCGTGGTGTGGCCGACCAGATGAATAAGGGCGTTGCCTTCCTCTTCAAGAAGGCCGGCGTGGCTGTTTATGAGGGCTTTGGTCGCGTGGCAGCTAAGGGCATTGTGGAGGTCGCAAAGAGCGATGGTACAACTGAAACTCTTGAGGCAGACCATATTATCTTGGCAACGGGCTCACGCCCCCGTGAGATTCCCATTATGCCCGTGGATGGCAAGAGGATTCTCTCTTCGCGTGAGGCTCTCACCATGGCGGAGCTGCCCGAGAGTATGATCATCGTTGGCTCGGGTGCTATTGGTTGTGAGTTTGCTTGGGTCTATGCAGCTCTGGGTGTGAAGGTTACCATTGTGGAGTATCTGCCCGCAATGTTGCCCCTCGCCGATGAGGAGGTTAGCCGTACTCTGGAGCGCTCGTTCCGCAAGATGAAGGCCACTGTGCTGACCGGCACGGCTGTGAAGGCTGTGCGTGTTGGCGAGGATGGCTGCGAGGTCGATGTGGAGGGCAAGAAGGGTGCAGAGACCCTCAAGGCCGATGTTGTCCTTTCGGCTGTGGGCGTGAAGTCCAACTTGGAAGGTCTTGGCCTGGAGGAACTTGGCGTTAAGATTGAGCGCGACAAGGTGGTTGTGGATGACTACTTCCGCACCAATGTCGAGGGCCTTTATGCCATTGGCGATATCGTTGCCACCCCCGCACTCGCACACGTGGCCTCGGCCGAGGCTACCGTCTGTGTGGAGGCCATCCTGGGCGAGAATCCCACACCTATTGATTATACGACCATTCCTTCGTGTGTCTATACCACCCCCGAGGTGGCTATGGTGGGCCTTACCGAAAAGCAGGCTACCGATGAGGGCTACGAAATCAAAGTTGGCAAGTATCAGTTTATGGCCTCGGGCAAGGCTACTGCCGCAGGTGACAGGGATGGCTTCGTGAAGCTTATCTACGACGCCAAGAGCGAGAAATTGCTTGGTGCTCACATTATTGGCGGAAGCGTTACGGAGATGCTTGGCGAGCCTACGCTGGCAAAACAGCTCGGCATCACCGCCCGTCAGATTGCCTCCACCGTACACGCCCATCCCACAATGTATGAGGGCCTTCTGGAGGCCACCGAGGATGCGTTGTAGAATTTTATTGTATATTTGTATATTAATATTGAGCTGATAAATAAAGATTGCCTATGGTAAATGCGTAAAATAATACGCGCAGAGTATACATATTAGAAAAAGCGTTTTAGCATAATCGTTTCTCTTACGAAAGTTTGGCGACTAAAGTAAAAGACTTGGAATGATAATGGTAGAATGCTCACGCTTGGGGCGTGGGCTTTTGTCGTTATATTGCAAGTCTGGGTATCGCCAAACACCTCGTAGGAGCAATGTACACAAAGGTACTGCGCTCCTTTTTTTTGTGCAGAAACAAATACTACTTGAAACCCCATTAATTTTCAAACTTAAAACATTATTTCTATGAAAAAATTTCTATTGTTGGTGGTAGCGTGCCTTATTGGCGCAACCACAATGTATGCACAAAGCAATGCAAGATCATCAATTTATTCGCGTATGCCCAGCTATGGCGGCGAACAAATTATTTATCCAGGAATGAAATACAAAGAGTTGAAGCATATATATCGCCCTGCAGATTGGAATGGTGGCTATAAGAAATATAGCCCAGGATGGGCAGGTGTTGGCTCGTTCTTTATTCCTGGTCTGGGGCAAATCTGTTGTGGTGAGGCAGGTCGAGGCTTTGCACATGTAGGTATTAATGTCGGTTTGGGTCTGGTTGCCCAGGGATGCTACAATAACTATATGGATGAGGCATACTTGATGCTTTCTATTGTTAGGCTTGGTTTCAATATTTGGAGTATTGTGGATGCAGTTAAGGTGGCAAAGGTTAAGAATATGTACGAAACAGATATGATGCGTACATTCCATTCCTCAATTTCGGTGGATATGTATCCATCGCTAAATTATTCCCCTATGGGAAATAGTCTAAATGTTACGCCAGGAATGACGCTGGCTATTAGTTTTTAGGGTTTTATATTCTAAATGCAAAATTAGCGCGGCACCTCGCAAGGTGCCGCGCTTTTCTTTTGTATTGTCCGTAGAGAGATTACTTCTTTCGCTCGAACTCCACAACCGTGACGGAGAGTGAAGCATCGGCTGAGGTGATGGCCGAAGCCAGAGCTCTTGCCTCGGACTCCTTCTTGAAGTTGCCAACCGAGTAGACGAGGGTGCCGTCGGCGGCATTGAACTTCGATATCTCCTTGCCTGGAGCGGTCTGGCGGATGGCCTGAAGAACGGAGGGATTCAGGGCCGAGTCTACTCCGTTAATCTCAATGCGGTAGTAGGTGACCGTGTTGGCATTGTTTCCCTTTGCTGCAGAGTCGTCGCGGCGAACACCATTGCGCCAAGATACAAGTGTAGGTTTCTTGAAGCCCGCATTTTTCAGCTTGGTGATATCGTCAGTGGCGCTCTTGGCGGTTGGGTATAGGCCTACATAGATGTAGGTGAGACCGTCGCTGCGAGTCTCACGGTAGAGTGGGGTGGCGTTGTGGAAAACGCTGGTCGAGTTGGGCAGTTTGCTGTAGGCCGCAACCTGAATGGAGAATACCTCACCCTCGGCCGGAATCTCAATCTTGGGTAGCGAACTGATTGGTACATAGGCCTTTTTCTTGTCAATCTTGGCCGCTGCGTAGTTGGCCTCGGCGTAGGCGGGAGTCCTGACTTTGGCAAAGAGTGCATAGTTGGGGTTGAAATTCTCAAGGGTCTGCTTCAGCGGAGCAGCGCCCTCGCAACCCAACAGCTCGGCAACCTCAATCTCGAGCTCAATGGTACCACGAAGTCGGTAGGGATACATCGCAACATCAACATCGGAACACCTGTCTTTCAGCTTGCCCACTTGCTTACTATCGATACTCCTGATTATGTTGGAGTATTTCTCTCTCATATGGTTGGCGCCAACCTCTTCGGCAAGGGAGATATAGGTCTCGAGTTTGCTCTCGAAGAGTTGGTCGCTCTTTAGTGCTATGTCGGTTGCAAGGCTCTTGAGCGTTGCCGTCGCCTCTTTGTAGGTGTTAAGCTGCTCCTGGGCGCTCTTCAGGCTTGTGGCGCCGCTATATGCCAACTGTGCGTCGGTTGCCTTTCTGTGAGCCTCTTTGTACTGATCAATAAGTACACCAATCTCGCTCTCCATAAGCGCAAAGTTTCCGAGTGCTGTCGAGAAACGGGCAAGAGGGGTATTTGTCTCCTCCACGGCGGGGGCAGTTTGCTCTTCCACAACGACCTCGCCTTGAGTGGCGGCCTCGTCGCTTGCCACATTTGCATTGCCCTCTTGCTCAACGACTACGGAGCCCTGCGAGGCAAGTGCAATGGAGTCTGCCCTGGCTGCCTCCTGGGTTGTGAGTTCAGCAAGCCTTGCGGCCTCTTCCGCCTGCTGGGCAGCAAGTTCGGCTGCACGAGCGGCCTCCTCTTGCTCCTTACGGATGCGCTCCTGCTCCTCGAGAGCGATCCTCTCGAGAGCTTTTTCTACTGCACCCACCTGCTGTGTGAGCTCATAGATGACCATATTGAGAGAGTCACAAGGAGCCTTGGTGAATGCCTCCTGGGCACTCTGTAGCTGCTTGTTTATCTGCTCTTTGCGGCGTTCGAGCTGTTTTGTCTGTCGCTGGGCGAAGGTGCCCAGGGTGCTTTGCGCCGAACTCTCG
>JAGBYS010000115.1 GCA_017628675.1 Tidjanibacter sp. | reverse complement strand
TATCCTCAACCGAGCAGATGCTCACACCTGCTTTACCTACGTCACCAACAACCCTGGGGTGGTCGGCGTCGTAGCCACGGTGAGTAGCGAGGTCGAATGCTACCGACAGACCTTTCTGACCCGAAGCGAGGTTACGACGATAGAAAGCGTTGCTCTCCTCGGCGGTCGAGAAACCTGCATACTGGCGGATGGTCCAGGGACGCATAACGTACATAGTGCTATAGGGGCCACGGAGGAAGGGAGCCACACCTGCTGCATAGTTCAGGTGCTCCATACCCTCCAGATCCTCGGCGCTGTAGAGGCCCTTAACGGGAATCTGCTCTGCGGTCATCCACTCTTTGCCCTCAGCGCACTTGTTCTGGCAGCAACCCTCGGCTGCGCCAGCGAATTTCATATCTGTAAATTGAGCTCTCATAATTCTTCACTGATGATTAAATTCCCAACTCTTTAAGGTAGCCTTTGAGCGTCTCGAGAACATTGTCCCTTACGCTGATGAAGTGGGTGATGCCCTGAGCCTTGAGCTCCTCTGCGCAAGCGGGAGCGCCGGCCACTACAACGATAGCATCCTGGCCGATGAGTTTAGCGGCCTCGGGTGCCAGGGTTGCGTAGTCGTCATCCGACGAGCAGATAACAACGATGTCGGCCTTAGCCTCTTTGGCAGCCTTCACGCCCTCCTCAACCGAAGCGAAGAAGGTGTTGTCCTGAACCTTGATACCTGCACAAGCGAAGAAGTTACAGCTGAACTGAGCCCTTGCGCGAGCCATTGCCAGGCTGCCACAGGTGAGCATAAATGCCTTGGGAGCCTTACCGCTTGCGTCAACAGCCAGGCGCATAGCCTCAAACTGCTCGCCGCCACGGTAGGGAACAAGTGCGTTCTCGGCAGCCTCGCAGCAGCAACCACACTCTGCCTTGGGAGCCTCCAGAACCTCGCCGAAGTTGGGGAACTGGTTGGTACCAAGCAGGGTAATGCGGCGGGTAGCCACCTCTTTGTTTTTCTTCTCGGCCGAAGCTTTCACGCGTGCGCTGATCGAGCCGGCGTGGAAAGCGTTGATGTAGCCACCTGCGTTCTCAACCTCGAGGAAGAGTTTCCAAGCCTCCTCGGCGATCGAGGCGGTGAGGTTCTCGATGAAGTAGGAGCCACCTGCGGGGTCAACTACATTGTCGAAGTGGGACTCGTTCTTCAGCAGGAGCTGAACATTGCGAGCGATGCGCTCCGAGAACTCGTCGTTCTTGGTGGTTGCGGCGTTGAAGGGGAGAACCTCCAGCGAGTGAACGCCACCGATGGCAGCACTCATAGCCTCGGTAGTACCGCGGAGCATATTTACATACGAGTCGTAGACGGTCTGGTTCCACATCGAGGTAACGGCGTGGAGGTAGATCTTCTCGGCGCATTTGCACTCGGGCTCATAGGCGGTCATAATGTTTGCCCAGAGGATGCGAGCGGCGCGGAGTTTGGCGATCTCCATAAAGTAGTTGGAGGTGATGGAGGTGGTGAAGCGGATGCTCTTTGCAGCCTCGGTTGCGCTAAGGCCCCTCTTCATCAGCTCAACAACCATCTCGTGACCTGCGGCCATCATATAGCCGAGCTCCTCAACGATGGTCGAGCCGCTGTTGCCGAAGATCGAGCCATCGATGCCGGCGAAGCGGATGTGTTTGAACTCCTTGTAGGCTTTGATGTAGCCTGCGATCTTGTCGAAGCACTCCTCGCCACGCTCTTTGCCACAGCAGAATTTGCCGTAGCGGGTGAGACCCCACATAATGGGATCGAAGTCGAAGGCGATGCGAACAGCCTCTTTGTCGAAGCCTGCAGCCCACTCCATAACGGGCTCAACGATGGTGGTGTTGGAGGTGCAGATGTAGAATACGATCTCGTTCTTGGTGGGATCGATACCTGCGGTGAGAGCCTCTACGAAGGCCTTGTCCACCTCTTTGCAGATCTCGAAAGCTACGCTCTCGGCGCCGCAGTCGAGTGCGTGGAGAGCCTTTTTGTTAGCCTCTGCGGGGCACTCCACATAGATGGTCTGGAATACTTTCCACCTGTTGCAGTTCTTTACGCCGCGAACATAGGGGAACTCGCCTGCCGAAGCGTTGAGGAATTTGACAGCTGCCAGATCCTCTGCACGGTAGTAGGGGCGGACATTGAAGCCCTCTGCTGTGCGCCAAACCAGTTTTTTCTGGTAGTCGGCACCTTTGAGGTCAGTGTTGATGACGGCCTCCCACGCCTCTGTGGAGACTGCGGGGAACTCATCGAACAACCTTTCGTACTTGTTGTTTGCCATAACTTTTTTTGATGTGAGTTTATAGTTAGTTGATTGTATTGTTTGTGTTCAGTTTTGTGCTGTTTTTCTTCTCGTGTGCGCACGCATACGCTCACATACGCCCACATTAGTCCGCAAATATACAATTTATAAATAAGAAATGCCCATTTTCGGAGAATGTTTTTTTGTTTTCCGCCCCTCTGCCTACAACAATCCATACAAAAAAG
>JAGBYS010000114.1 GCA_017628675.1 Tidjanibacter sp. | reverse complement strand
TCCGTTTTGCGAGTGCAAATATAGATGGTTTTTTCTTTCTGGCAAAATTATTTGAACAAAATTTTCAAAAATAATTTTCCGACACGCCTAAATGGCTTAATATCAGAGGGTATATTTGGAACTCTCGGCGCAAAGTTATATATTTGTGTGTGAAACATTTTTTTTTTGAGGCTATGAAAAAAACGACAATATTAGTGCTTGCAGTGCTCCTCTGGAGCTCCGTCGCCTGTACGACCCCCATCGTGGAGAACCCTCCGATAGATGAGCCCGAGGTAAAGGCGGCGCTCACCTCGTTTCAGTTGCTCAGGTCCAACAATGGCGACGCATTGCGTGCCGACCTGGCCTTCCCGATAGGTGAGGGTGGGGTGGATGGCTATTCGCCTATGATTTGCGATTTGCGGAGCCTTGTGGCGACCTTTACGACCGACGGTGTGGAGGTCTACGTGGGCGATGTGAAGCAGGTTAGTGGCGTGACTGCCAACGACTTCACGGCCCCCGTGGTCTATCGCATCATCTCCACCTCGGGCCACGAGAGCGAGTGTGTGGTGACCCTTTCGGGCTCGGTGCTGCCCGTGGTGATTATCCAGACCCCTGGCAATGCGCTCATCCCTCCCAAGACGGAGGATTGGCTCGAGGGTGCCGAGCTCCGCATTGAGCTGCCCGACGGGTCTGTGGATTTCGAGGGCAAAACCGAGATCAGGGGGCGTGGCAACTCCACCTGGGGCTTCCCTAAGAAGCCCTACGCGCTGAAGTTGGGCAGCAAGGCCTCCATCCTCGGTATGCCCAAGCATAAGCGCTGGGTGCTGCTGGCCAACTGGCTCGATAGGACCTCGCTGCGCAACCACATCGCTTTCCACATCGCCCGCCAGACGGGGCTGGAGTGGACTCCTCGCGGCGAGTTTGTGGAGGTCATCCTCAATGGCAAACACAAGGGGTGCTACTACCTCTGTGAGCAGATAAAGGTCGACGAAAACCGAGTAAATATTACGGAGCTGAGCGACTCCGACCCCTCGGGAGGCTACCTTATGGAGCTGGATGTCTACTTCGACGAGGCCTACAAGTTCTACTCGCCCCGATGCGGTCTGCCCTATATGTTCAAGGACCCCGACGAGGTGACCGATGCGCAGGTGGACTATATGTATAACTATGTGTCGGCGCTCGAGGATGTGCTCTGCGATAAGACGAGATTGGAGGCGGGCGAGTATGCCGATTATCTCGATGTGGACTCGTTTGTGGACTGGTGGATTGTCCACGAGCTGACGGGCAACACGGAGCCCTACCACCCCAAGAGCTCCTATATGCATAAGGACCGTGATGGTCTGCTCAAGGCGGGCCCCGTGTGGGATTTCGATTGGGAAACCTTTGTGCCCTATAAGAGTAGCGACTTCTCTATTAAGGGTGCTATTTATTATGGCTATCTGTTTGAGGATGATGCCTTTGTTGCTCGTGTGAAGGAACGCTGGGCGCTGCTCAAACCCGCTCTTGAGGGCGTTGGAGCGTTTATCTCGAGTGAGGCCGAACGCATAGCCCCATCGGTCAGGGAGAATATCCGCCTGTGGCCCATCGATGTGGTTGTCAATAGGGACGAACACCTCTCCTTCGAGGAGGCTGTGAGCCTGATGCGCACGAGCTACGAAAACAAACTCCGCTGGCTCGGCAAACAGATTGAGGGTATGTAGATCCGACGAATTAAAACGGCAGTCACCGATGGGGTGGCTGCCGTTGTTGTTTAGCGTAGGCGTTCGATTATGTCGATTGCGGTGGGTAGGTCGCCGGGGGCGAGCCAATGGGTTGTGGTGTCGCGGCGGAACCAGGTCATCTGGCGTTTGGCATAGCGGCGCGAGTTGCGCTTGATGAGCTCGATGGCCTCCTCGCGGCTCGTGGTGCCGTCGAAGTGGTCGAAGAGTTCGCGGTAGCCAACCGTCTGCAGGGAACTCAGGTGGCGCAGGTGGTAGAGCGCACGGGCCTCCTGCTCGAGCCCCTCGGCAATCATCTGGTCCACCCTGCGGTTTATGCGGTCGTAGAGCTCCTCGCGCGGCCAGTCGATGCCAATCTTAACTACATCGAACGGGCGCTGGCGCTTAGTGGCGGTGCGCTGTGAGGAGTAGGGTAGGCCGCTTGCGATGCAGACCTCCAGAGCCCTCACAACCCTCGCGGGGTTCTTGCGGTCCACAACCTCCCAATAGTCGGGGTCCCTCTCGCGGAGCTCCTCACAGAGGCTCTCAAGACCCTCCTCGGCGAGCCTCTGCATAAGTTTGGCACGAATCTCGGC
>JAGBYS010000113.1 GCA_017628675.1 Tidjanibacter sp. | reverse complement strand
ATGATGAAGCTACCGAAACCCCTCAGGTATACAGCCTCTTTCTCGATGAGCGAACCTTTAACATTCTCCATAAAGGCCTCAACTACCTGCTGAACGAGTACTTTCTCAACGCCGGTCTCTTTGGCAATGTTGTTTACGATATCTGCTTTAGTCATAGTTGTATGATATTTTTAATAATTAGTTTGTGTTGCTGTTTCAAATCGGACTGCAAATATACACTATTATTCGATTAATTTACAACAGTGTAGCGATTTTTTTGATTTTTTTGTTTCCGAGGCGCCTTTTGCGGCCCACTCTACCACCCTATTCAGAATCAACTTCTTGCACCCTCGGCGGCAACTATCGTGCCCGAATCCTCTTCGCCTGCCTTGGGGTGCATCTGTCACCCTTGTCTGGAAAAAACTCGCTCACGAATATTATATATATGTGTGAAAAATTTGCGGTCTGCAAAAAAAATCATAACTTTGGGGGAATTATATACGCATTTGAGCCGAGGGCCACCTTCTGCGATCAAAGGCTCCACACATCACACAAGAAGAAACAAATAATTTTATATACTAACATTCAACACATTACAACTATGAAGAAACTACTTGTTGTTATTTTGGCAGCGCTTCTGAGCCTTCCCTCGTTTGCTCAGGAACTGACTCCCAAGAGGAATGCCCGTGGCAAATGGGGCTATGTAGACACCAAGGACAACTGGCTCATCAAGGCCAAGTATGATGTTGCCGAGGAGTTCACCCCCGATGGTTTTGCAAAAGTAAAGAACTCCAAGGGTAAATGGGGTTATGTGAATAAGGTTGGCGAGGAGGTTGTGCGCCTTCGCTACGACTGGCTGGGCGACTTCTCCATCGACGGTCTGTGTATGGTGCAGGACGACAACAAATATGGTCTTGTGGACCGCAACGGCAAGGTTGTGGCCAAGGTGAAATATGATGAGATTGAGGACTTTTCGCCCGAGGGTACTGCCATTGTACGCATTGGCGAGAACTACGGTATGATCAACAAAGAGGGCAAAGAGCTCATCAAGATTCGCTACCAGCAGGTGACCGAGTTCACCGTTGACGGCCTGGCTTGGATCAAGCAGTCGGACAAGTGGGGCGTGATCAACCGCGAGGGCAAGACCATCGCCAAGATCAAATATGACGCTCCCGGCGTATGGGCCCCCAACGGCACCGCACGCATTATGGTTGGTGGCCTCGTGGGTGTCATCAACAAGGCAGGTAAGGAGATCCACCGTCCCATTTATGAGAGCATTGGCGAGTGGAACGAAGAGGGTCTGGCTTGGGGTGTAAAGGAGGGCCGCTATGGTCTGCTGAACGCCACCGGCAAACGCCTCTCGGACAACAAATATGACGATGTGACCGCCTGGAACGAGGTGGGTACCGCTTGTGTGAAGGTCGAGGGCAAATGGGGCCTTATCAACAAGGCCGGCAAGGAGGTTCTCAAGGCCGCCTATGACGAGATCGGCACCTTCGCCGACAACGGCACCGCACAGGTGCTCAACGAGGGCAAGTATGGTATCGTCAACAACCTTGGCGCCATCATCGCTCCCGTGAAGTACAGCTCCATCGGCGCTTTCGAGGGCGGCTTCGCAAAGGTTTCGATCGAGGGCAAGTGGGGCATCATCAACGCTCAGGGCAAAGAGGTTACCCCCATCAAATACGACTCCTTCTCGAGCTACGCACAGAATGGTCTTGCCACCGTCACCGTGGGCGAGTTCATCGGCTGGGTAGATCGTGGTGGTCGCGAGATTGTGCCCGTTGTTAACAGCGCCGTTGGCGAGTGGACCGAGGATGGTCTGAACTGGATCTGCAAGGATGGCCTCTACGGCTGGATCGACATCACCGGCAAACGCATCACCAAGGTTGAGTACACCGCACTTTGGGCTTGGGAGCCCAACGGTCTGGCCAAGGTTGCCAAGGGCGAGCTGATGAGCTGGATCAACCGCGAGGGCGACCTCATCTCCCCCATCGTCTACAGCGAGGTGGGCGAGTGGACCAACCTGGGCCTCGTGTGGGTTAAGCAGGAGGGCCTCTATGGTATGCTCAACACCGAGGGCAAGAAGATTGTCCCCATCAAATACACCGTTCTGGGCGACTTCAACGAGAGCGGCATCGCAATGGCATCGCTTGGCGAGAACAAGTGGGGCTGGGTGAACCTCAAGGGCAAAGAGATCCTCAAGGTGAACAACCAGGCCATCTGGGACTTCTCGGCCGAGGGTCTTGCAAAGTTCCGCGACGCCAAGGGCAAATATGGCTTCATCAATGCCGAGGGTAAGAAGGTCATCCCCGCCAAGAACGACTACGCCGAGGACTTCGTAAACGGTCTGGTAAGGGTTGGTGTGAAGGGTACCTACGACGCCGAGGGTAACTACTCGGGCGGCAAGTGGGGCTACTACAACGCCAAAGGTAAGGCTGTGGTGAGAATCAGCTACGACTATGCTGACAAGTTTGCGGAGAATATGGCCCGTGTGAGCACCAAGGGTACTTGGAGCGAGGGCGCATACTCGGGTGGCAAGTGGGGCTTCGTGGGCCTCAACGGCAAGGAGCTCATCAAGGCTAAATACAACGACGCAGGCAACTTCTCGGAGGGTCTGGCTTGGGTATGCCTCAACGGCAAGTATGGCTGGATTGCTGCCAACGGCAAGGTCATCATCCCCATCATCTACGACGATGTGAACAACTTCTCGAAGGGTCTGGCTCTGGTGAAGAAGGAGGGACTCTACGGCTGGGTAGACCGCTCGGGCAAGGAGATTATCCCCATCGGCTTCGAGAGCGCCGAGGACTTCGACGCCAACGGCCTTGCAATGGTTTCGCGCGAGGGCAAATGGGGCTGGATCAACCGCGAGGGCAAAGAGATTATCCCCGTGACCTACAGCGAGGCTAAACCCTTCAACCCCGACGGCTTTGCAATGGTACTCAGCGGCGACACCTGGTTCAAGATTGACCCCCAGGGCACCGTTACCGTAATTCCCAAATATGTTGGTTCGCTCACCTTCAACGAGGGCTTTGCACCCATCGAGGTGGAGGGCAAGTGGGGCTTCTGCGACATCGCAGGCACTATGCGTATCGCCGCCATCTACGACAAGGTATGGGGCTTCTCGCAGAGCACCGCAATGGTACTTCTGAATGGCAAGTACTTCTGGATTGGCGTGAATGGCCAGATGATCAACGATAAGATCTACGACTCTGTTGGCCAGGCCGATGCCGAGGGTCTTGCAAAAGCTACCGCCAACGGCAAGCAGGGTTATGTCAACCTCAGCGGCGTGGAGGTTGTGCCCGTCATCTACGACTCGGTAGGCGGCTGGGATGCAGCAGGCCTTGCAAAGATCGAGAAGGATGGCAAGTTTGGCTGGGCAGATCGCTCGGGCAACGAGGTTGTCGCTCCCAAATATGAGGAGGTTGGCGAGTTCACCACCGAGGGTCTGGCACGCGTGAAGGCCAACGGCAAGACCGGCTTCATCAACACCAAGTACCGCGAGGTTATCCCCGCCACCTACGACTCCGTGAGCGACTTCAATATGGGCGTTGCAAAGGTGTCGAAAGATGGCAAGTGGGGCTTCATTGATGTGGAGGGTGGCAATGTTACCGCACTGAAGTACTCCGAGATTGGCGAGATGGTTGACGGCATCGCCAAGATTAAATATGCAGGCAAGTGGGGCTTTATGGACAACAAGTACAACGAGATTCTGGCCCCCGTCTATGACGAGATTGGCGAGATCGTTGGTGGCGTGGCTCTGGTGAAACTCGAGGGCAAGTATGGCCTCATCGACAAGGAGGGCCGTGGCATCACCGCTCCCAAGTATGACACCATCGGCGAGTTCGAGAACGAGGTTGCACTCGTATCTATCGGTGGCAAGTGTGGCTACATCAACCGCATCGGTAGTGAGGTTGTGCCCCTGCTCTACACCGCCGAGGAGGCTGCAGACCACTGCAAAGACTATCTCTACTACCAGAAGTTCTCCAACTATGCAGGCGAGTATATCGCTCCCAAGCTCGAGGAGTTCAAGACTAAGGACGAGTTTGAGACCGTGGCACAGTATGAGTCGAGAGTGAACGAGGAGACCATCGCTGCCCTTAGGGAGCAGCTTATGGAGGAGGCCGAGGCAGAGTATGTGAAGCTGCGTGGCAAGAGCGTAGTTTTGCGCCTTAAGCTGGGTGCCTACGACGCCGAGAGCGAGTGCTTCAAGGTGAGCGACCTGACCTATGGTGAGTTCACCCTGAATGTACCTCTGAATGTGGCTCGCGACTTCAAGTCGCTCTGGGAGGGCCTCACCAAGACCCCCACTCTCGCGGTTGAGAACGACGCACTGACCGTCAAGAGCATCACCTTCCGTATGCCCGATGGCCAGGAGTTCGTTGCTACCAAGTAGCACCCAACTCTAAACCAAAACACCCCCGCCAGCAAACCTCGGCGGGGGTGTTTTATTTTTGCGAGTCCTAAGGCGAGTAAAAAAATCGGAGCAAAAAGGTATAATAACAAATATTTTTGTTATTTTTGTATGTCAGTAGAGGGGCCCTACCCCTCTTTACGCTCAGACACAGAGAGTAAGAACACACATTCTATTAACTAAAAATTTAATGCTATGAAAAAACTTTTGCTCACCTTGGCAGTTGCCCTTTTTGCAATCTGCTCGGCTTCGGCCAACAATTATGTAGCCAACGACGCTGCAATTGACAACTTGGTTGAGAACTCGGTTGAGATGGTTGTAATGGCTGACACCGACCTGGCTGCTGCTCCCGCAGCTGCTGCTTATGTTTCGGCTGGCAAGAACCCCGTTGTTGCTACCCTTCTTTCGTGGTTCCTTGGCTGGTGTGGTGTTCACCGCTACTACCTTGGCACTGCTCCCTGGATGGTACTTCCCTACCTGCTGACCGGTGGTGGCTTTGGCGTTGTTTATGTAATCGACTCCGTACTGCTGCTTGTGGGCGCGCTGGACAATACCATTGACGGCAAGTTCCTCAACAACGAGCGTATCCTGATGTGGGCAGACATCTTCTAAACCACACCTTTCAGAAGGATACATCACATCTACGGGGCGCGGGCAGAGGCCCAGCGCCCCGTTTCTTTCCTCCGCCATACCATATATATAATAATATAGTAAAGACTATGCGCCATATCCCCCTACTTACACTCCTACTGCTCGCCACAACCCTCAGTGCGAATGCCCAACAGCGTGTTTCGGTCGATGTGAAGACCGTGCAGGTTGCCGAGGGAAAGAGGGTGACAACCGAACGAAGCATCTACCTCACAGAGGACGGTAGACTCATCTCCGAACAACATCGTCCGGTGCACCTTATTTCGCTCGCCAACTCCATTGGCGAAATGCGCATCTACGACCCCGCCAAAAACGAGGTTGCAATGGTGAGCGACAAGGAACTTGCCTCGGGCAAGGATATGGTTGCAGTCTTTGCGTGGGGCTCCTACGGCGATATGGGCCTGCCCGTCTATGGCTTCACTCAGAGCGATGTGCGCTATGAGGATGGTCTTACCATCAAGACCTTCACCCCCAAGAGCCACACCAACATCTCACAGGTGGAACTCGTCTTCCAGAACCACCTGCCCATCTGTATGATCTACTACGACAGCAAATACCTCCCCCTGCGCAAGGTCTATTTCTCGGCCTACAAACACGAGCGCATCTCGATGCCTATGCGCATCACGGAGGTGGAGTATAGCTCGCCCCGTGACTCGGTTGTGCGCCTGAGCACCTACACAAACCTGATGACCGGAAGCAGGGCCGACTCACCTATGTTCGACTACCAGATTCCCGCCGGTGCCAAGCGCACGAGCGTAAACCTCAACCAATTAGTGGGAAAATAATGCACCTCTCACAGCTCCGCATACCGCTACTCGTTCTCCTGCTTATGGTGGGATGGTGTGGTGTGGCCACAGCCCAGCGGAGCGACCTGGAGCTGCTGCGCGAGGCGCACTTTGAGACCCCTGCCGACGACCCCGATGTGCCCTATGGTCTGGAGCCGGGCAGAGAGTCCCTCTCGCCACTCTACCACCTCACAAGCGGTGGACTGTGGCTGTGGGAAAACCTCGTTGCGCCCGATGTCTGCTCGCCTGGCGGCTACAGCGACTCCAACACACACTATTTCAAGGCCTTGACCATAGAGTATGGAGCCCTGGAGGCGCTCTTTCTGGCCCCCGACCGCATACTGCGTAACACCCGAATAGGGCGTGTGAGCACCCCTAAGGATAGGCGCGGACTCATAGTAGATGACCCTAAACGCTACCGACGATGAGAAAGTTTCTGCTCCTGATCGCACTGCTCCTGGCCACCCTCACAGAGGTGGGCGCCCAGCGCCACGCTCTGGAGGATTTCCGCTTTGGCAATTACCTCCTCGGTGGCGGAATGATGCGTGATGCACTCACGCTAACCCACTCACTCAGCGACGACTACACCCCCGCCGCACTCGATACGATGCGCTACCTAAAGGGGTGGACCCTCTACCACAATCAGCGTTTCTCGGAGGCCGCCACCACTCTTCGGAGTGTCGGTCAAGGCTCCTCATTCTACCCCAAGAGTGCGCTCTTTGGGACTATCTGTCTGCTCGAGGAGGGCGACATTGCGGCCGCCAAGCAGAGCCTCGACAGCTTCGCCGCCTCCCCCGCCTCGGAACCCTATGGGGAGATTGTGGCCTTTGAGCGTGGCGGCATAGCACTGCTGGAGGGCAACATCGAGGAGTACCACCATTGGCGCAGCGAGATCGACACCGAAACCTTCAGTTTTGCCGAGGAGCAACTAAGGCTCGACGAGATTGCTGCCCACCGCCCCCGCAACCTCAAGCCGTGGGTTGCAGGCATAGCCTCGGCTGTGGTGCCCGGCCTCGGACAGATATACGCAGGCAATGTGGGCGAGGGCGTGGCATCGTTCCTTGCCGTGGGTGCCTTTGCGACCCTCACGGCCACCTCGTGGCACAAGGCCGAAACGCCGCTGAATTGGCGCACCATAACCTATGGCACCATAGGCTCACTACTCTACATCGGCAACATCTGCGGAAGCGTCGCCTCCGTCAGGATATACTATCAAAACTTCCAGGAAATTAACTATGAGGCTGTTATGTACAGTATTCATATTCCTCTGCGTAGCCTTTTCGACTAAAGCACAAGGGACCCCCGAGGACCTCGAGGCACTCGAGTTGGAGCGCACAATCTACGCGGCCGACACCCCCTCTGCACACAACAAGGCGGTGATGGCCAAGGCCGAGGTGCGCAAACAACAGGGGCTCTACCGCGAGGCTCTGCGTGAGCTCTCCCGTGTGCGCCCCTATGCACTCGACGGCGAGGAGCTGGCCGCCTACTACTATGAACGCTCACTTGTGGCCTACCTGGCGGGCGACTTCGACCTCTCACTCGGAGCCGTGGACGAGAGGCGCATCTACCTCGCCGACCACCCCGAGGAGCCTATGCTGCTGCTCGTCGAGGCACTTGCTGCAGGCGAGAAGGGCGACTGGCAGCGCTCCCAAGAGGCCGCCAACCGCCACGCCGCCTCTACGCCCGACCCGCAAAAACTAACCACCGATCTTGCAGAAATATACAAAAATACACCCCGACTTCGCAACCCCGAGGTGGCCTACTGGCTCAGCTTCCTGCCCGGCCTCGGCCAACTCTACGCCGGCGAGCCCTGGAGCGCCCTGGTGTCACTGGTGGCCAATGGCGCACTTGCGACCTTTGGTGTGAGCGAGATGATGGCCGGCCATTGGCTCAGTGGCTGGATTGTGGGCTGCGGCGGCCTCAGCACAACCTTCTTTGTGGGCCAAGAGAGAGCCCGCATCCTCACCGAGCGACATAATGCCCAAGCACTACGCAGCCATAACGACCTGCTACGCAAGGCATTACTCAATTAAAGTTGAAAATTGAAAATTATCTTTTCAAGATTCTCCTGCAACAAAAACCTTTAACCACTCTCCCTTTGTTCACGGGTATCTTTTTTAATACCCGTGGATAATTATATATGGGGCCTATAAGCCCTTTTTGCCCTTTTTGCCCCTTTAGTTCTTAAGGTCTTAGGTCAGTTAGACCTTAGACTTTAGACCTTAGAGAAAAATCGCAGAGAGCGAGATGATTGCAAGGAGCACAAGAAAATCCCCTCCGCAGTTTGCT
>JAGBYS010000112.1 GCA_017628675.1 Tidjanibacter sp. | reverse complement strand
GGGGGATAAAGGCTCTCCCCCTAAGTTAGGGGGAGTACCCGAAGGGGGAGGGAGTGTGTAAAAAACTGAAGACTGAAAACACAATAAAAACCTAATTATAGTAACACAAAACAGATGAAAAAAACTTACACAAATCCCACCCTCGACATCGTGGAGATGGCGACGGAGATGGGTATCGCAATGAGCACCCAGACCATTGATGGTATCAACGACATCTACCTCACCGAGGAGGATGTTGACTGGTAAGAGTCCAAAGTTCAACAAATTAAGCAAAGAGAAAAACAGATGAAAAAGATTTTCTATTTTATCGCAAGTGCTGTTGTTGCTTTGGGCGCAACTGCTTGCCAGAACGACATTAACGACAATATCACCCCCGAGGGCCAGGAGAGCCTCTCGATTGAGGTGGAGATTAGCGAATCGACCCGTATCGCCCTCGGCGACCTCGAAGAGGGCAAACGACAGCTCTATTTTGAGGATGGCGACCGCCTGTTGGTTACCACCGCTTGGGGTGGTGACGCTACCAATCCCGAGAACAACTTCTGGTTCACCTACTCCAGCGCGACCGGCAAGTTCACCTGCACCGCAGAGGGCGTAGGCGCACTCAAAGGCCAGAGCCGTGATGTGTTCCACCTTGTAGAGGACCCCGTGAATGGTCTTGGCACCGGCGTTTTGTGTGACTCCGAGGCGGGCCTCGACGGCGTTGTTATGGTGGGCTCCACCTCCGCACTTGGCGAGAGCAAAATCGTGATGGATGTATATCCCGTTTTGAAGTACTCCTCGGAGCACTCGGTAACCTTCACCACAAGTAAGAGCGTCTTTGGTGCAGTTAAGAGCTGGGGTATCGGTCAGTATAAAGAGTATACCTTCCCCGCAGGTACTGATGTATATGTTCCCCTGTTCAGCTCGGGCGAGATTACCCTCTCGGCAACCATCAAAGGCGAGGTTATCAAGTCGAAAACCATCAACTTCGAGAAGAACAAAATCTACAACCTCGGCACTCTGGAGGCCAAACCCGAAGAGTCGGTTGAGGGCGATGTTAATGTGGCAATCGCTATCGACGGCGCTTTTGCCGATTGGGATGCTGTGACCAAGAATGTTGCAACCCTCCCTGCAGATGCAACCTCGAAGGTTATCTGCAAAACCCTCAAGGTTTGTGCCGATGCAAACAGCATCTATGGCTATATGGAGGTGGCCGTTGAGGATTCGGTTAAGTTTATTATGACCCTTGATCTCGATAACGACCCCACCACCGGTAGCCACAACTGGATGCTGCCCAATGTGAATGGCGAGTTGCTGATTTCGAGCTGTACTCTCTGCGAAGCCGGCGCACCCTACTCGGCACCCTTCAGGTGGGGCGGCTACTCTGTTGGTAGCCACGAGATTGTGAACTCCTCTGCTGCAACCACCATCGCCGATGGTCTTGTGGCTGTTGAGTTTGCTATCGCACGCGAGAGCATCAATAGCCTCATCACAGGTCCCAATGCAGGTATCGGTGTTGCAACCTATGGCACTTCGGGCCAGCCTTCGGGTATTATGCCCTACGATGGCAACGCACTCGTATTCCCCGTTCCCGCAGCGGAGTAAGAAAAAAGACCCTTTCAATTAACTAAACAATAACCAATTAAACAAACCACTTAACACAATGATTAAGAAATTTATTGCTTTGGCTGCTGTGGCAGCTATGCTCTTCGCCTGTGGCGAGAAAGATGACACCCAGAAACCCAACAACGGTAACGATCCTATCGAGAAACCCGAGCCCGAGGAGCCCGAGTTCGAGAGCGCTATCGCTATCGACGGTGACTATGCAGATTGGGCTGCAGTAGAGGCTGTAACCGCTACTCTCCCCACTGAGGGTACCCCCAAATACACCCAGCTCAAGACCCTCAAGGCCTACGCTGACGAGTATTTCATCTTCCTCTATCTGGAGTATGACCCCACCGACATCCGCACCATCGACCTCTTCATCAACGACGACAACGATCCTATGACCGGTCACATCAATGCTTGGGATGAGGGTCTTGGCATGATGTTGCAGGGCAGCTTCTATGAGTTCGACGCAGAGTACACCACTCAGCTCGGTGGCAAATCGTGGGATCCCTCGATGTATATGTTCGGTGGCGAGGACCTCTCGACCGCTTGGGAGTGGGTTGACCTCGGCGTAGGTGGTGGCGCAAGCTCCTCCATCGCTAATATGATCGACGACACCACCGCTGCTGTGGAGATCCAGATCATTCGCGAGATGCTTCCTATGCCCCTGGCAGACACCATCGGCCTTGGCGTGATCCTCGAGACCGCAGGTTGGGTGAGCGTTGGTGCTCTTCCCGCTGTTGCTGAGGAGCTCAAGTTTGAGGGCGCAGCAAACCCCCTCTTGTCGCTTGACATTCCCGCAGCCATTGAGTAAACCTTCCTAACGGAAAAACCCTTTACGGTGGGCCACACAAGGGCGTGTGGCCACGGCGTGTGGCCCACCTTTTTTTAAGTTGAAAATTGAAAATTTTTCAACAGCAATACCGACTACTGATTACCGACTACTGATTACTGAAAGCCGGAGCAAGTGGCTCCCACCAAAAAAATGAGAATCCCGTATCGACCAAACAAGTTCGAGAAAAATATATATAAGTAACTAATAAACAACCAAAAGACTATGAAATTCAGAACTCTTCTTGCTGCAGCCTTTGCAGCCGTATCGTTTGTAGCGTGCACCACCCCCGATGGTCCCGAGATCTCGACCGAGGGTCTCAACGAGGTGACCTACACAACCCTCACCTATGACCAGGAGGCCAAAGAGCGCATCTGTAACCCCGAGCGTGGTCTCTACTCGCAGACCTCTATGCGTACGGCAAGCGCTATGGGCGAGTCGGTGGTTTCTGCCAGCCGTTACACCGGCCGTACTCTCCACCTGACCCTCTTCTACCTGACCGACTTCATTGAGAGCGATATCTCGGCAGACTATCTGGCTGCTATGCAGACCACCTTCGACAACCTCCGCAAGGGTGGCGGTAAGGCCATCGTGAGGTTTGCCTACAAGGATGACCACAGCGTGCTCAACAAACCCTGGGACGCTTCGCAGGAGCTTGTTGCCCGCCACATTGAGCAGGTAACCCCCATTCTGATGAAGAATGCCGATGTTATCTACACCGTGCAGGCTGGTTTCATTGGCGTTTGGGGTGAGTGGTACTACACCTCCAGCTTCCATATGCCCGTGGTTACCGACGCACAGTATGCCGACCGTAGGAAGGTGGTTGACGGCCTGCTGAAGGCTCTGCCCAAGGATCGTCAGGTTGAGCTCCGCACCCCCGTCTTCAAGATGAAGATGTACGGCGTGGGCCTCGAGGATACCATCACCGTGGCTACTGCCCACAATGGCAGCGACCTCTCGCGCCTTGCCGGTCACAACGACTGCTACCTGGCTTCGAGCAACGACACCGGCACCTTCGACGACAAGCGTGGCACCGGCGACTGGAAGTTCTGGGATGCCGAGACCCGCTACACCATTATGGGTGGCGAGACCTGTGGCACCTCGCAGTATAGCAAGTGCGAGAACACCCTCCAGAGGATGGCCGAGCAGCACTGGTCGTACCTCAATATCGGCTACCACCAGGGCGTTATCAGCAACTGGCGTTCGGAGGGCTGCTTCAATGAGATTCAGGCACGCCTTGGCTACCGCCTGGCTCTGAAGAACGCCTTCTTCAGCCCCGAGGCTACCGCAGGTGGCGAGTTCCGCGTGGTTATGAACATCGCCAACGAGGGCTGGGCTGCTCCTATGAACCCCCGTGGTGTTGAGCTCGTGCTCGTAGGTGGCGGCAAGGAGTATGCCTTCAAGATCGACAGCGATCCCCGCTTCTGGTTCGAGAACACCCTCACCACTCTGGCTACTACCATCACTCTGCCCTCAGACCTGGCAGCAGGTGAGTATGAGCTCTACCTGAACCTGCCCGACGGCTACGAGAGCCTGGCTAAGAATCCCCACTACTCGATCCGCCTTATGAACAAGGACACCTGGAACGAGAAGAAGGGCTACAACCTTCTGACTAAGATCAATGTGCAGTAGTTCAAAGATAAACGAGAGAGAGTAGAGAGTAATGACACAGAATAAGACAAAGAGCGGGTGGTTGATGTATGCCATCATCACCCTTGTGACCTGGGGTATCTGGGGCGCCTTCAGCGAGGTTGAGGGCTGTCCCTCCACTATGGTCTATGTTATTTGGGCCCTCTCGATGGTGCCCTGTATGATTGTGGCTCTGTGGCTTGGCGGCTGGAAGGTTGCTCACGATAGGAAGAGCATCTTCTCGGGAGCAATGGTAGGTCTGTTGGGCTCGGGCGGTCAGCTGCTGCTGTTTGCTGCCCTGAAGGAGGGCCCCGCCTACATCGTCTTCCCCTTCATCTCGATGTCGCCCATTGTGACCATTGCGATGAGTATGATTTTCCTCAAGGAGAAGGCAAACAAGACCCAGTGGTTGGGCATTGTGGTGGCTCTGGTGGCTATCTTCTTCCTCTCGTGGCAGGACCCCACCGACACCAACATCAAGGGCTACGGCTGGCTTATCCTGGCTACGCTCGTCTTCCTTATGTGGGGTATCCAGGGCTACTTCTTCAAGTTCGCCAACGACTCGATGCCCTCCGAGAGTGTTTTCTTCTATCAGACCATCTGGTCGCTGGTGCTCATCCCCGTGGCACTTGTGATGACCGAGGGCGGTATGGAGGGCGCAATGGTTTCGTCGAAGATCTTCTGGACCGTTCTGGGCATCCAGAGCCTCAATGCTATTGGTGCTCTTACTATCAACTATGCCTACCGCTACGGTAAGGCCATCATCGTTTCGCCCATCCAGGGTCTGGCTCCCGTTGTGACCATCATCATCTCGCTGGTGCTCTACGGCAAGGTTCCCGGTCCTATGCTGGCTATCGGTCTGGTGCTCGCAACTGTGGCTATCGTAGCCCTCTCGTTGGAGCCCAAACCCAAGGACGAGAAATAGTAAAAATAAAGGAGAATAATGCTATGAAAAAGATATGGATTTTGGTGCTGGCCGCAGCGGCAGCCGCAATGGTTGGATGTGTGGACAAGGGGGCCGAGCAGAAGGGTGTCACGACCTACACCGCTCCTGTGGCTCACCCCACCGTGGAGGTTACTCAGCCCGCCAAGGGTCTTAAGCCCAAGAATATCATCTTTATGATTGGCGACGGTATGGGTCTGGAGCAGCTCTCCACCGCCTGGGTTGCCAACCGTGGCGCACTGAACATCGACCAGATGCCCTATGTAGGCCTCCAGAGGACCTACTGCGTCAACTACCTTGTGACCGACTCGGCCGCAGCAGGCACCGCCCTGGCTACGGGTCAGAAGACCAACAAGGGTATGATTGCCACCACCCCCGAGGGCGAGGAGCTCTCGTCGATGATGGATCTGGCACAGCAGGCCGGCAAGCGCACCGGTGTGGTTGTGGTGTGTCGTCTGAATGACGCAACGCCCGCAACCTTCTGCTGCAACAACCCCGATAGGGATGAGGCGGAGGATATCTCGGCCGACTACCTCACTTGTGGTGTGGACTACATTGCAGGTGGCGGTATGGACTATTGGCGCGATGAGCGCACCGATGGTCGCGACATCTTCGCCGAGATTGGAGCCAAGGGCTACACCACCTGCGAGAGTGAGCAGGAGCTGATGGCTGCCGAAAAACTTCCCGTGGCTGCTGTGATGGCACCGCTGGAACTTCCTTCGGCGCTGAGTGGCCAGAGGGGCGATATGTTCCGCAATATGGTGGGCAAG
>JAGBYS010000111.1 GCA_017628675.1 Tidjanibacter sp. | reverse complement strand
GCCCGGCATTCCCAAGGAGGCTACCTTTGCCATCAAGAATATCGATTCCAAGCGAGGAATCATCAACTTCATCTGCTCCAATCTGGACTTTACGGATGCCGAGCGCCAGAAACTTCTGGAGGCTCCTGGCCTCCTGGCTCGCTCGCGCAAGTTGCTGGAGATTCTCATTAACCAGCGCCAGCTCGTGGAGCTCAAGAACCAGATTCAGAGCAAGGTCAAGCAGGAGATCGATCAGCAGCAGAAGGAGTATTTCCTTCAGCAGCAGATTCGCACACTGCAGGACGAACTCGGTCACGATGAGGTGGGCGACGCACAAAGGCTCAGAGAGCGTGCGGCACATAAGAATTGGAACGACGAGGTGGCTGCAGCCTTCGAGAAGGGTGTCCAGAAGTTGGAGCGTCTGAATCCTGCCGTTGCTGAATACTCGGTGGAGATCAACTACCTCGAGACTATGCTCGACCTGCCCTGGAACGATGTTACGGAGGACAATATGGACCTCTCCTCGGCTCGTGAGCAGCTCGACTCGGACCACTTCGGTCTGGAGGAGGTCAAGGAGCGCATCTTGGAGCACCTGGCCGTAATCAAACTCAAGGGCGACCTGAAGTCACCCATCATCTGCCTCTATGGCCCTCCGGGAGTGGGTAAAACCTCGCTCGGTAAGTCTGTGGCAGCGGCTCTGGGCAGGAAGTTTGGCCGTATCTCGCTGGGTGGTCTGCACGACGAGTCGGAGATTCGTGGTCACCGCCGCACCTACATCGGCTCTATGCCCGGCCGTATTATCGACACCATCAAGCGCTGTGGCTCGTCGAACCCTGTCATCATCCTCGACGAGGTGGACAAGGTGAGCCGCTCCAACCACGGCGATCCCTCGAGTGCCCTGCTTGAGGTTCTGGATCCCGAGCAGAACTCCACCTTCCACGACAACTATATCGACATCGACTATGACCTCTCGAAGGTGCTCTTCATCGCCACGGCCAACAATATTGGCAACATCTCGCAGGCCCTCAGGGACCGTATGGAGATGATCAACATTGCGGGCTATGTGATGGATGAGAAACTGGAGATTGCCGAGCGTCACCTTATGGCCAAACAGCGTGAGGCACACGGCATTAAGCCCGAGCAGATGACTCTCTCCAAAGAGGTTGTGGCACAGATTATCGAGGACTACACTCGTGAGAGCGGTGTGCGTTCGCTGGATAAGCAGATTGCCAAACTCGCCCGCTCGAGGGCTAAGCAGATTGGCTTCGGCGAGGAGTTCGAGCCCGAGATGACGGCCCAGCAGGTGAGGGAGATTCTGGGTGCACCCAAGTTCTCGCGCGACAAATACGATGTCGAGGGCCTCACGGGTGTTGTTACGGGTCTTGCCTGGACCGAGGTTGGTGGCGACATTCTCTATATCGAGTCACTCCTCACGCCCGGCAAGGGTGCCTTGAGCCTGACGGGCAACCTGGGCGATGTGATGAAGGAGTCGGCAACGATTGCTTGGGAGTGGGTGAAGGCCCACTACGAGGAGCTTGGCATTGCGACCGAGAAGTTTGAGAAAAATGATATAAATATCCACGTGCCCGAGGGCGCAGTGCCTAAGGATGGCCCAAGTGCGGGTATCACGATGGTTACCTCAATTGCCTCGACCTATACGGGCCGCAAGGTGCGCTCCCACCTGGCAATGACGGGCGAAACCACCTTGAGGGGTAGGGTACTGCCCGTGGGTGGCATCAAGGAGAAGATTCTTGCCGCCAAACGAGCAGGTATCCAGGAGATTATCCTGAGCGAGGACAACCGCAAGGATATACTTGAGATCAAGGCCGACTACCTGGAGGGTATCACCTTCCACTATGTGACCTCGGTTGATGAGGTGCTCTCGTTGGCACTTCTGGGGTAGGGTAGAGATGACCCCAAAAATAAAACCTCACGAGATTTCTCGTGAGGTTTTATTTATTTTTCTCTCTTTGCGCCACACCTGGTGGGCTCTCTCTTTGGGCCACAATGCCCCCGACTGATAACAGCCTTACTCCTAGATTTCAGCCCTCAGTTCGCCGAGCTCCTCGGCCTTGATGTGCATAATCTCGCCATCCTGCTCTACCACAAGATCACCATTCTCTTTGATGGTGCGCTCAATCAGGCGCTGTTGTGCAAGACGCACACCAGTGTCTATCTTCTCTTGGAGTTGTTGAATATCAAGTTCGCTCATTGTTCCATAATTTTTTTGTACGACTCGGGCTCCAAGACCTCCTTGACCTCGTTTTTTTGTCCCCAGGCTATGCGCTTAACCTGGTCGGTACCACTATTGTCATAGATGGTCCAGAAGTCACACGAGGACATATAGAGAGCCTTGAAGTTGCGGATGCCGCTGTCGTAGCGACGACGGATGACATCCTCAGGGATATTGTGACCACCCTCGGCTACGCGTGTGGCGACTCGCTCAATGGCCAACTCGGGAGAGGGTAGCCAGAAGAAAAGCAGTGTCACAAAGTAGCCTTTGGCGTGGGCTTTTTCGATGAATTGGGTGTAAGAACGCGAGGCGAGGGTGGTTTCAAAGGCGAAGTCCTCATCCTGGCTCAGCAGGTCCTCCATACGCTGGAGCATAATCCTGCCGGCCTCGATAGCCATACGTTCCTGATTGAAGGGCGAAAGACCTTTGGCGATTTCGTCGGCATTGACAAACTCGCGGCAATCGAGCATTTCGGGCAACATTGTATAGGAAGCGGTGGTTTTGCCCGCTCCATTACAACCCGCTATGATATAAAGTTTTCGCATATTAACTGCAAATATAATGTTTTTTTCTACAAATCTCGCGCCCAACCAAAATAAATTGAAAATCCTATTAACCTGAAAAGCCTCACGAGTATCTTTTTTGATACCTGTGAGGCTTTGTTTTCAATGTACGAAATCGGCTAAAAGTTGTCGTATAGCATTGGTCGAGTTCTATTTCTTTCTCTGGGCAAGGAAGTCACACATCTGACCGAGCGAGGTGCGATATGCCGAGTCGGGGTACTTCTCCAGCGAGAGTTTTGCCTTGGCGATGAAATCCTCCATAATGACTTCGGCCTTGGCTATGCCGTTGTGCTGAGCCACCGTGTCGCAGATTTTGGCTATGGAGTCGTTGTCGCCCTTGCGCACCCACTCCTTCACCTGGAGCTGCTCCTCGGGGCTAAGTTCCTTGAGCGCCTCGAGCAGTGGGAGGGTGATTTTGTGCTCGCGAAGGTCGGCACAGCGGGGCTTGCCGGTCTGCTCTTCGGCGTCGTAGTCAAGGATGTCGTCCTTGATTTGGAATGCCATACCGATGTTACGACCAAACTCATAGGCCGCATCCACCTCCCTTGCGGGGGCCTTCACGGCGAGGGCTCCAACGCCACAACTGATGGCCAGCAGCGAGGCGGTCTTCTTGTCGATGATGTCGTAGTATTTGTCGTGGGTCATACCGAGCGTCTTGGTCTGCTCGTCCTGGATGACCTCGCCCTCACAGAGCCACTTGATGGCGTGGGACACATAGGTCAGCAGGTCGAACTCCAGGCTCTCCATTCCGAGCTCAAAGATGCGCGAGAGAATGAAATCGCCGGTGAGGATGGCGTTGCGCTTGCCATACTGCTGGTTGACCGACGACTTGCCGTGACGGATGTCGGCCTTGTCTATGACATCGTCGTGCACGAGCGAGGCCGTGTGGATGAGCTCAATGAGGGCCGCTGCGAGCATCAGTCGCTTGTTATGCTTTGCGTCCAACGAGTGGAGCCTGCCAAAGAGCATTACCAGTGTTGGGCGCACACCCTTGCCTCGGTTGTCGAAGATGTATTTGAGTATGTCGTCGAAGTAGCGGCTCTCGGAGTGGAGCGCCTCCCTGAGGAAATGTTC
>JAGBYS010000110.1 GCA_017628675.1 Tidjanibacter sp. | reverse complement strand
TCTGGCCTACATTGGCAAACAACCCAAATAAATGAGAATCAGTGCTATGAAATACAAACTATTGACCCTGGCAGCACTCCTTATGATGGCCGGCTGCACACAGCAGGGTGACGAGATAATCGTTGAGAACAAGAGCGACAAGGCTCGCACGGGCGAGATGGTGGAGGTGGATATGCAGCTGCTCAAAGCTGAGGCCGCCGAGGGCGTTGTCGTGCGCAATGACAAGGGCGAGATTGTTCCCTCGCAGGTGACCCACAATGGTAAGCTCATCTTCCAGTGCGATGTGGAGACGGGCGCAAAGGTGGAGTATAGGGTTGAGTATAGCGACCTTAAGGCCAAACAGCAGACCTACGCTTGCGGCAGAGTCTATCCCGAGAGGGTTGACGATTTGGCTTGGGAGAGCGACCTGATTGCCTACCGTGCCTATGGTCCTGCGCTGCAGCAGAGTGGCGAGAGGGCCTTTGGCTACGATGTGTGGGTGAAGAATAATACTGACCTTCCCGTTGTAGAGGAGCGCTACAATAAGGAGCTTAATCCCGAAACCAAGGCGCAGATTGCTGCACTCAGGGAGAGTGACCCCGCAGCTGCCGACGCACTTGCGGCCTCGGTGAGCTACCACAACGACCACGGCAATGGTATGGATGCCTACAAGGTGGGCCCAACGCTTGGTGGCGGTGCTACTGCACTCTTGGACAAGAAGGACAGGATTGTCTACCCCTATTGCTATGCCGAGTGTGAGATTCTGGATAACGGTCCCTTGAGGTTTACCGCCAAGCTGACTTATCACCCCACCAAGGTGGATGGCCGAGAGGTACGAGAGGTGCGCACCATCTCCATCGACAAGGGCTCGTTCCTGAATAAGACGACCATCGTCTATGAGAGCGCCGCTGCGGGTATGCTCAAGGCTTTCTCGGGCATTGTGCTCCACGAGAAGGATATCCGTGCAAGCTACAATGAGTCCTCCCACTTTGTGACCTACGCCGAGGTGGTGGAGGCTCCCGAGGGTGGCGAGCTCTATCAGGCAATGTACTTCCCTGCAGGTTGGGCAGGAGCCGAGAATAGGCTCTGGAAGCGTAGCGACGAGAAGCCTGCCGGCACTTTTGGCCACGCTGCAGTCTATAATAGGGTAGCCGTTGGCGAGCCTTTGACCTACTACTGGGGTGCTCTGTGGAGCAAGTCTACACTTGTGGAGGTGGCCGATAAGGCTGCGTTCGATGCGCTTATGGCAGAGAGAGTGGCAGCCAAGGAGAATCCTCTTGAGGTGACGGTCATAACTTTTGAGAACTAATTGATTACTAATAAAATAAAACAAGACTTTAAGATGGGTAAAATTCAGTCTGGGCGCAAGACCAACTACCGTTGGGTCATCTGCGCGATGTTGTTCTTCGCAACAACAGTAAACTACCTCGACCGTCAGGTGCTTTCGCTCACCTTCGAGGACTTCATCCGCCCCGAGTTCCACTGGACCGACTCGGACTACGGTAACATCACGGGTATCTTCTCGCTCTTCTACGCCATTGCAATGCTCTTTGCAGGTCGCTTTGTCGACTGGATGGGCACCAAGAAGGGCTATATGTGGAGTATCGGCATCTGGTCGTTCGGCGCTTGTGTACACGCTGTCTGCGGCATTGTGACCGAGAAGATGGTTGGTGCCGAGAATTTGGCTCTGGTGGCCGACGCAGAGATGGTGGCACGCATCGCTCTGATTAGCTCCACCTTCTTCATCATTGCTCGTTGTGTGTTGGCTCTTGGTGAGGCGGGCAACTTCCCCGCAGCCATCAAGGCTACTGCCGAGTACTTCCCCAAACGCGATCGCGCCTTTGCGACAAGCATTTTCAATGCAGGCTCCACCATTGGTGCTCTCATCGCCCCCTTCTGTATTCCCCCTCTGGCTGCAAAGTGGGGCTGGGAGATGGCCTTTATTATTATAGGTGCGCTCGGTTTCGTATGGATGGGCTTCTGGCAGTTTGTCTATAAGAGGCCCGAGAAGAACCCTGCAGTCAACCAGGCAGAGCTTGCCTACATCCTCTCGGATGAGGCTACCGAGGAGAAACTCGCAGAGGTTGCTGCTCCTGCTGAGGATGAGAAGAAGGTGTCGCTCTGGCAGTCGTTTAAGTATCGTCAGACTTGGGCCTTCATCGTTGGTAAGTTTATGACCGACGGTGTGTGGTGGTTCTTCCTCTTCTGGATGCCTTCCTACCTGAAGACCACCTATGGTCTGGCCTCCACCGACCCCAAATTCCAGATCGCTCTGGGCGTGCTCTATCTGATTGTGATGATATCCATTGCGGGTGGCTATCTGCCCACTCTGTTTGTCGATAAGAAGAAGATGGAGCCCTACTCGGGTCGTATGCTCGCAATGCTCATTTTTGCATTCTTCCCCCTGGTGGCACTTGCTGCACAGCCTTTGGCTCACATCTCAATGTGGTGGCCCGTAGTGCTCATCGGTATTGCCGGTGCGGCTCACCAGGCTTGGAGTGCCAACCTCTTCTCGACCATTGGCGATATGTTCCCCAAGAAGATGATTGCTACCATCACCGGTATTGGTGGTATGGCGGGCGGTATTGGCTCGTTCCTCATCCAGAAGAGTGCAGGTGCTCTGTTCGACTATAGCGACAAGGTTGGACTCGCTCTCTTTGGTTTCGAGGGCAAGGAGGCAGGTTATATGATTATGTTCTCCTTCTGCGCCGTAGCCTATCTTATTGGTTGGATTGTGATGAAGATTTTGGTCCCCAAATACAAACCTATCCAGCTGTAATTTCGGCGTACTATAGCGGTTAAGTTCCGCACTACGCACCCATACGCAGTCCCCTAAGTTTGCGACAAGTAAACTTAGGGGACTGCTTCTTTTCTATTAGTACATATCGCCCCGCATCTTGCCGTGCTCGTTATGGAAATGTTCGGAGTTTGAGCAGATTTGACTTCAAATATGCTCTTCTGTGTCACATTTTACTAAAATGAGTGTGCATTTTTTTTATATCTTTGCCACCCTTACTCTCTTCTGTGATGAATGAAGAAGAGAAGCGTTATGTGAAGTTATGTGTGGTAAGAGATGCTGTTTGACGCTGATTCTCTTGTTGTTTTGTGCCGCTGTGGCACATTCCCAAGAGCGCAGTGCGGGTAATGCGTATACCCTTCTTCAAGGCAGAGAAATTCACTGTTGTTGATGATGTGAATATCAAAGTTGTGCTCAAACGCCCCTTCGCACAGTTGAATATGGGTGTTACCGAGGAGGACTGGCTGAATGCAAAAAATGTTGGTTTTGAGGTGGCTCGTTCCTCGGTTGAAATCCGACAGGCTGCTACAACGCTGAACTTGGTTGATGGTAGCGTGGGCGGAGCAGAGGATGTGACATTTGCTGTGAATGAGATTCCTGCCGATGGTGAGAAACTTAAGGTCGATCTCGATTGCGATGGCGTGGCTGAGGTGTATAAGTATATCTCGATGTGCTATTTCTTGGCTAATGACAATGTAGATGGCGCTTCGCAAACTACTCTCGATGGTTTGAAATTCGTGCTCTCTAATGCCGATGGCTCGAAGACTTTTGAGGTGCAGGATGGCTTGGCAAACGCCCCTGTGCAGCGTAACTATCGTACCAATATCGTAAGCTTTGGTGTGGGCGGCAGCATTCTGACCGATCAGATCGATGTGAAGGTGACTCTTGATCCTCTTTATGATGGTGAGAATACGCTGGTTGGCTCAGGTGTGTGGGAGTCGCATCAGGGTATTTACACCGAGGAGGCTCTGGCCGGTATGACCATTGAACTCCCCGAGGGTTGGCATATTCGCAATGGTTATATCGTTGAGTCTATGCCCGAGAATTGGACCGAAACAATCAAGCCTATGTATGCCAAAGATTACACCATTGATGTCAAGGGCAACACCGTCACTTTCGCACCTTATAACTACCACTTCGTTAACAAAAATGT
>JAGBYS010000109.1 GCA_017628675.1 Tidjanibacter sp. | reverse complement strand
TGTGTGCGGGGAGTGGGACTCGAACCCACACGGCTCACGCCACTAGATCCTAAGTCTAGCGCGGCTACCAATTACGCCATCTCCGCATTATCGGCTACAAAGGTAAATAATTTTTTCTTTTCGGAGAACACCCTATCGAATTTTTACATACCTTTGTGGCGATGCGGTTCCCGTAATAGGGACTAACAGGGAATGCCGTGTGAATCGGCAACAGTTCCCGCTGCTGTATGCCTCGACCCGCCAAGTTGTTGGGTTTCAAGGCTCTCGAACATTCTATTTTTCGTCACTGATGCGCTGCAGAGCATTGGGAAGGCGGTTCGAGAGTGAGGTGAGTCAGAAGACCTGCCACATCACTAATGGGATTACTCCTGCGGCGAATGGGAGGTTTTCGTGTACTTTGGGCCACAAAAAGGGCCGTCGTCTAAAGCAAGCAGACCGAACACAAGAAAACAGACCTACCGCTCGCAGGGTAAAAACCGCAAGCGGGAGTACTTGTTTTATTGTTTAACTAATTAACTGCAAAAATCTTATGAAAAAGTTATTTAGTCTGCTTTCCATCTTTGCTGCCACACTGCTGCTGGGCGGCTGTAACTCCAACGAAACACCCTCGGGTGACGAAACCCCCGTATCCTACGACGAGGGCGTCTATATTCTCTGTGAGGGCTCCTACGGCTCGGGCAACGCCTCGCTGTGGTTCTACGACCGTGATACCAAAGAGGTGAAGGCCGACATCTTCGGCGAGGCCAATGACGCCAAGTTGGGCGATGTGGGCCAGTCGATGATGCTCCACAATGGCGACCTGCTGGTGGTGGTCAATAACTCGGGCGTGGTCTACTCGCTCGACGCCACGACGGGTGTGGTGAAGGGTATGATCGAGAACCTGCTCTCGCCCCGCTTTATTGCCATAGCACCCTCGGGCACAAAGGGTTACATCTCGCAAATGTACACCAATAAACTCATCACCTTCGACCCTCGCACAATGAGCGTGACGGGCGAGGTGGAGCTCAGTGGCGTGGCTGATGCGGAGCAGATGGTCGTCTGGGGCGACAAACTCTTTGTGGCGGCCTGGAGCAACGGCCACAAAATAGCCGTTCTGGACACCACCACCGACAAGCAGGTGGACCTCTTCGAGGTGGGTGTGCAGCCCTACTCGATGGTCCTCGACAAGAACGGCTACATCTGGGTGGTGTGCGACGGCGGCAACGAGTGGAGCACTCTGCCTGAGGGAGTTACAATGGAGGCACCCTCGCTCTGGCGAATCTCGGCCGAGACACACGAGGCCACCAAGACCCACTCCTTTACCCCCGGAGGCTACTTCCGCTCGAGGCTTGCGATCAATGGCGAGGGCGACACCCTCTACTTCATCTACGATGCCGTGTGGACGGTGGATGTCGCCTCGGGCGAGTTCCCCTCGGAGCCACTCATCACGGTTGAGGGCTGGGGCCAGTATGGCCTGGATGTGGATCCCACAAATGGCGACATCTATATTGCCGACGCCAAGGACTATGTGTCCAATGGTGCCGTTGTGCGCTATAATAATAAGGGTGAGAAGCTGGACGAGTTTGAGGTGGGATTGTTGCCCTCGAAGTTTGTGTTCAGGTAGAAAGGAGCAATTGGTAATGAGTAAAGAGTAATGAAGAGGTTGGTTGCAATTCTCTTTGGTGTGTTGGCGAGCCTGGGCTCCGTGTGGGCCCAGGAGGCCGACTCTCTGCGCACGGTGGCGGTCGAGGAGATTGTTGTGCGTGGAGCCCGCTCGCTGCGAGATATCGGCGTGCAGAAGAGCATAATGAGCGACGCAGTCCTCAAGGAGAGCCTGTCGGCCTCTATGGCTGAGGTGCTGGCTCAGAATAGCACCATCTTCATCAAGTCGTCGGGCAGGGCGACACTCTCCACAGCCTCGCTGCGTGGCACAGCACCCTCACATACGGCCGTCACCTGGAATGGCGTGGAGCTCGCCAGCCCAATGCTCGGTATGGTGGATTTTTCGCTCATCCCCTCCTACTTTGTCGATGGCAGTGAGGTCTACCACGGCTCCACCTCGGTGAATGTTACGGGTGGTGGCATTGGCGGTGCGGTGGCGCTCACAACCAGCAACGAACTCCCCTCGGGACTCAATGTCCAATACATACAGAGCCTGGCCTCCTTCTCCACCCACGACGAGTACCTACGCATAGGCTACGGCAATGGGCGCTGGGGTGGCTCCACGAGGATTCTCAACTCGGCCTCGGAGAACGACTTTCCCTATATCAACTACGACAAGGTGGGTCACCCGAGGGAGTACAACAAGAGTTGTGGCTACCACGACAAACACCTGCTTCAGGAGCTCTACCTGAATGGTCGTCGGGGCGGTCGCTGGTCGCTCAAGGTGTGGGCCACCGACTCCTCACGAGGCATACCCAAACTCTCGGTCGACTACCGCGACGACGACCTGACGAAGGCTTGGCAGGACGAGCAGAGCGTGCGCTCGGTGACCTCCTGGCGCAGGAGCTTTGGCGGTCTGAGGGTGGCGGTGTTGGGTGGATACAATATAGACCTTCTCCACTACATATACCAATTCTCCAAGGGCGGCGGGCTAATGGAGCGTGCTGTGGACTCTCGCAGCCTCACCCACCACACCTTCACCTCGGCCGATGCCGAGTGGAGCATTGGCAATAACCTTATGCTGGCGGCCAACCTGAAGGGTAGTGTGTCGATAGCCCGCAGTGAGGATGTCGCACCCCTTGTGCCCGTGGGATTTGAGGGCCACCGCAAAGAGTTATCGTCGTTCCTCTCTGCCCGCTGGAAGCCCATTGAGAGTGTGGGCCTGGCGGCAAGCGTGAGGGAGGAGTGGCGCGATGGCGGATGGTCGCCCGTGATTCCAGCCCTGTTTGTCGATGTGACCCTCCTGGAGGATTGGGGGCTCATTGTGAGTTCGTCGGTGGCCAAGAACTACCACCACCCAACCCTCTCGGACCTCTATTTTGTGCCAGGCGGTAACCCCAACCTGCTGCCCGAGGAGGGTGTGACCTTCGATCTGGGGGTGGAGTGTGGCGTGGAGCGAGGAGCACTCAAGGCGGGCGGCAAGGTGACGCTCTACGGCTCCAATATCTCCAATTGGATTCTCTGGACCCCGACTATCAAGGGCTTCTGGACCCCCGAGAACCTCTCTCGTGTGAGGAGCAGGGGCGTGGAGTCGAGGGCCAACCTCTCCTATAGATTCTCCCGCAGGAGCAGCGTGGAGATGAACGCCATTTTTGCCTACACCTCGTCGGTGAATGCCACCGAGAATAGCGCAAGCTATGGCAACCAACTCCCCTATATACCCCTCTACTCGGCCTCGATGAGCCTTACGGCAAGGCTTGGAGATTGGGAACTGAAGTATGGATGGCAGTACTATAGCGAGCGCTATACGAGCTATTCGGGCACCTCCTTTGGTGGGGGAGTGGTGGATGGCTACCAGTTGAGTGATGTGAGCCTCAGTAGGGGCTTCACGGTGGGCGGCGTAAGAGTTAAGGCGTGTGTGGGAGTCAATAACCTCTTCGATGTGACCTACCAATCGGTGCTCTCGCGCCCTATGCCACCACGCAATTATTCGGCTTCGGTGGAGATTTCCTGGGGTAAGTAGAGCCGCCGAGGGGCCGTTTCGAGAGGAAAAAGTAGAAAAAACGAAAAAAAAGTGCCCGAAAATTTTGTTTTCAGAAATTATTACTATCTTTGCAATCCGAAAACGGAACAATATTTCCCCAGAAACCGTTTTTGAGATAGTTCGGGGTGTAGCTCAGCCCGGTTAGAGTACACGTCTGGGGGGCGTGGTGTCGCTAGTTCGAATCTAGTCACCCCGACTAAACAAAGCAAAGGCCTTCAATCGAAAGATTGGAGGCTTTTGTGTTATAAGGCCCACCCGTGCTTGCACGAAG
>JAGBYS010000108.1 GCA_017628675.1 Tidjanibacter sp. | reverse complement strand
GGTACCACGAGGGCTCGGGGCGCATCAGCCACCGAGAGAGAGGGTGTCCCGACTTCGACGGACTCCCCCACTCGCTCTATTTCTCACTGACGGAGGTTACCAACCCTATGCACCGCCTGTGGAGCGACGGCCGCTGGAACAAGATGATGTTGGCCCACGGTTGCTATTGGGCCAAGTGTGCCTTCTGTGACACAACACTCGACTACATCGGTTGTTACGACACCATCACGGCCGCCGAGATTGCCGACCAGATGGAGAGAGTGGCAGCTCAGACGGGCTCCTATGGTTTCCATTTTGTAGACGAGGCAGCACCT
Organism: Tidjanibacter sp.; assembly: GCA_017628675.1. Taxonomy (GTDB): domain Bacteria; phylum Bacteroidota; class Bacteroidia; order Bacteroidales; family Rikenellaceae; genus Tidjanibacter. The sequence continues at coordinate 2,383 of JAGBYS010000108.1, read as the reverse complement.
CCCAAACTCCTCAAGGAGCTCTCGCTGGAGTTGCTCAAGAGGGGCGATAGGTTCAGGTGGTGGACTAACATCCGCTTCGAGAAGAGCTACACGGGCGACTTGTGTGCACTCTTGGCAAGGGCGGGCTGCGTGGCAGTGAGCGGTGGTCTGGAGGTTGCCAGCGACCGACTCCTGGAGAAGATTGGCAAGGGTATCACCATTGAGCAGGCAACCCTCGCTATGAGAAATTTCTACTATGCCGGCATTATGGTCCACACATACCTGATGTATGGCCTGCCCACACAGACACTCCAGGAGAGCATCGACGCAGCCGAGGTTGTGCGCCAGATGTTCCGTGCCGAACTCATTGGCTCGGCCTTCTGGCACCGCTATGCGATGACCGTTCACTCTCGCTCGGGACAAGCACCCGAGGAGTTTGGAGTAAGGCGCAAAGACCGTCTGCCAAATCCCTTTGCAAACAATGAGGTGCCCTTTGCGGAGAATAGGGGCTACTCGCTCGATATGGTTGGCGAGGGACTCAACCTCTCGCTTGCCAACTGGCTCGTGGGGAGCGGTATGGATAGGCCCGTGCATAAGTGGTTTGCCACAAAGGTACCCGCCACCACCGTCATCCCCTCGCTCATTACCGACCACCTGATAAAGCCCGACCTGTGTCGCATATACAACGACAAGGCTCGCATCGTGTGGATTGGAGGCACCCCCGAGCTGACCGAGGAGGGCGTACTCTTCCACACTCCCTCCACCACCAAGGAGATAAAACTCCCTGCGGAGGAGGCCGAGTTCCTCTATGCCGTTGTGGAGCAGACGAGCGACCTCGAGGAGGAGTACCACTTCGAGGACATCCGCACCCTCTGGGAGGAGCACTTCGAGCGACCCTTCATTGAGTTCTACTCCTCCAAAAAATGGGACATCGCCCGCAAGTTGGGATTGTTGCAGATTTAGCGCAGTTTTGGTGCTAAACCAGAAAAAAAGTGTATCTTTGCGTGCCCAATTATCCAGGAGTGCAGTGGTAAGCTCCAACGATAGTGGGTTTCGGGGTGTAGCGCAGTCCGGTTAGCGCGCCAGCTTCGGGAGTTGGAGGCCGAGAGTTCGAATCTCTTCACCCCGACCGAGCAATAATAAAGAGAGGCTTCTCGCATTAAATGCAAGTAGCCTCTCTTTATTATTATATCAAGGTGTGTGGGTTTGGGCGAGAATTGTTATATTTGTAACCAATAATTGACAATAAACTGAGTATGAGGCGATTTATATTGATAGTAGCAATGTTATGCGTGGCGGCCACCGCGCTCGTGGCGCAACCTAAAGTTATTGCACACAGGGGCTTTTGGAAGGCCGAGGGTTGTGCCCAGAACTCCATCTCTTCGCTCCGTGCAGCTGGGGAGTTGGGGTGCTGGGGCTCGGAATTCGATGTGTGGATGACGGCCGACGACCACCTCATACTCTATCACGACGACGAGTTCGAGGGGCGCAGGGTTGAGGAGCTGACACTCGAAGAGATGAGGCACCACCGCCTCGAAAATGGCGAAGAGTTGCCACTCTTGGAGGAGTTTCTACGCGTGGCACAGGAGTACCCCGAGCTACACCTCGTCTTTGAGCTCAAAGCACACAACAACAAAGAGCAAGAGCGCAAGGCCGTGCGTGCATCCGTGGCAATGATTGAGGCTATGGGACTTGCAGGGCGCACCGACTATATCAGCTTCTCAAAGGATGCGTGCGTGGAGTTTGCCACCATAGCACCCCAAGCAAAGGTCCTCTTCCTCTCCCTTACGGGGGCTCTATCTGCCGAGGAGATTAAGGATGCAAATCTTTCGGGTGCCAACTATTTTCACCTTTTCTATAGGCTCTTCCCAAGATTTATTGATAGGCTCCACGAGTGTGGCCTAGAGGCAGGTGTGTGGACTGTGAATAATAAACGGACTATGCGCTGGATGATGAAACACTCCCTGGACTACATCACCACCGACCACCCCGATGTAGCCCTATCGCTCACGGGTATTAAAAAAGATTGATTATTATATTACCCAACACGAGTAGAGGGCTATCCGATAAGTTGTTTTTTTCCTAAACCTCTCGGGTATTATTTTTAATACCCAATAGGTTTAGGAGCTTCTCTTTGTATTAATCTAGGCCTCCCAAAACTACTCAAGTATTATTTTAAACACCCACGACCTTGGGGTGTTATCCCATTATGATATTATCGCCCCCCTGATTTACAAGGGGTATTATTTTTAATACCCGAGAGGCAAAGGGTTCTTCCAATGGATTGAGTATCCACTCCCATATATTCAGGTATTATTTTTAATACCCGTGCAAAATGGGAAGGTTATTTTTGGGGGTGTGTGATGCAATGCCTCCGTGAGTGTTGTTCGTTTTGCGAAAAATT
>JAGBYS010000107.1 GCA_017628675.1 Tidjanibacter sp. | reverse complement strand
GTAAACTGCGGACTCGCTCCAGAAATTTGGCACAAAAATCCCCTCACAAAACCCACTCGCTGGGTAGAGGGTCGAAGGTCTAACGTCTAAAGTCGAACGACTAACGACCTAAGGCAGAGAAGAGTTCCTTAAGGAAATTTAGTAACCCTGGAATCCTTGGAACCCTTGGAATCCCTGGCAAATGCAACGATACAAAGTATCGTCTAAAAATTTGTGGGGCGCCTTTTTATAAAAAGGCGCGCAAAGAAGCCCCGCAGGGCGCAAAAGAAAGAAGAATGGAAGAGAATAAGAACATAGAAAACCAAGTGCCCGAGCAGGAGGAGATTCTCGATGCCGAGGCTGTCACCACCGCAGAGGCCGAAGAGGAGGGCTTTGAGGTGAAGGATGTCGAGGTGCGCAAGCTCTCCGACAAGTATGCCAAGCTGATGGGTGAGAATGGCAAGACCAAGACCAAGCTGACGGGTCTGTTCCGCGATTGGTTCCTCGACTACGCCTCCTATGTGATCCTGGAGCGTGCGGTGCCCTATATCGACGACGGTCTGAAACCTGTGCAGAGGCGCATCCTGCACTCGATGCGTCGTATGTATGACGGCAGCCGCATAAAGGTGGCCAACATTGTGGGTCACACTATGCAGTTCCACCCCCACGGCGACGCCTCCATTGGTGACGCACTCGTGCAGCTGGGTCAGAAGAACCTCCTCATTGACACCCAGGGTAACTGGGGTAACATCCTCACGGGCGATGGTGCTGCTGCTCCCCGTTATATCGAGGCGCGACTCTCCAAGTTTGCCCTCGAGGTGGTCTTCAGCCCCAAGATTACCGAGTGGATGCTCTCCTATGACGGTAGGAATAAGGAGCCCGTGTCGCTGCCCGTGAAGTTCCCATTGCTCTTGGCACAAGGCGTTGAGGGTATTGCTGTGGGTCTGTCATCGAAGATTCTTCCCCACAACTTCAACGAGCTTCTGGACGGCTGTGTGGCCCACCTCAAGGGTGAGGACTTCGAGCTCTATCCCGACTTCCCCACGGGCGGCCTGATGGATGTGAGCCGCTACAACGACGGTCTGAGGGGTGGCTCGGTGAAGGTGAGAGCCCGCATCAACAAGGTTGACCCCCGCACCATTGCCATCACCGAGATTCCCTTTACGACTACCTCGGAGAGTGTCAAGGAGTCCATCGTCAAGGCCTCCGAGGCGGGCAAGATTAAGATTAAGAGTGTAGATGACAACACCGCCTCCACAGTGGAACTGCTTGTGCACGTGGCGGCAGGCGAGTCCATCGACAAGACCATAGACGCACTCTACGCCTTCACCGACTGCGAGATCTCCATCTCGCCCAACTCGTGTGTGATTCGCGACGAGAGGCCCTGCTTCCTCGGCGTGAAGGATATCCTGCGTCACAACGCCGAGCACACCCGCAAACTGCTCGGTATGGAGCAGCAGGTGAGGCTCGATGAGCTCAACGAGGAGTGGCATATGGCCTCGCTGGAGCGCATCTTCATTCAGAACAAGATATACCAGGTACTCGAGAAGTGCAAGAGTCCCGAGGAGGCCTACGAGGCTGTGGACCAGGCTCTGGAGCCCTTCAAAAAACTCCTTCGCAGGGAGGTTACCAGGGAGGATGTTGTGAAGCTTACCGAGCTGAAGTTCATCCGCATCACCCGTTACGACCTGGACAAGGCCGACAACCACATAAAGGCCATCGAGAAGGAGACCAAGCAGGTGAAACACAACCTGGCCCACCTCACGGAGTTCGCTATCGACTACTTCGAGGGTATCAAGGAGCGCTACGGCAAGGGTCGTGAGCGCAAGACCGAGATCCGTGCCTTCGACACCATCGCACAGGCCAAGGTGGCTGTTGTGAACTCCAAGCTCTATGTGGATAGGGAGGGTGGCTTCTTCGGCATCGGCGCACAGATGCGTCAGGCTGAGTATGTGTGTGACTGCTCCGACCTGGACGACATCATCGTATTCCTCGAGGATGGTCGCTATGTCATCCGCAAGGTGCTCGACAAGGACTTCTTCTCTCCCGGCATCATCCACATCGGTGTCTTCCGCAGGGGCGACGAGCGCACCATCTACAATGTGCTCTACCGCGACGGCGACAAGGGCCCCAATATGATGAAACGCTGTGCCATCAGCGCCATCACCCGCGATAAGGAGTATAACATCACCAAGGGTACGCCCAAGAGTAGGGTGCTCTATATGAGCGTCAATCCCAATGGCGAGGCCGAGATACTGAAGATCATCTTCCGCCAGAGGGCCAAACTCAAAAAGGCGATTGTGGATCTGGACTTCAGCACACTCGCCATCAAGGGCCGTGCTTCGCAGGGTAACATCTTCTCACGCAACCCCATCCACAAGATTCTGCTCAAGAGCAAGGGTGCATCCACTCTGGCCGGTCAGCAGATATGGTACGACGAGGACATCAAACGCCTCAACGACAATGGCCACGGCCGACTGCTGGGCGAGTTCAAGGGGGCAGACAAGATTATAGTCTTTACGGCTAAAGACCAATTCTATACTACGGGCTACGATGTGGGTCACCACTTCCCCGAGGATACCGTGAGGGTCGAGAAGTATGACTCCTCGCGCATCTATAGCGTCGCCTACTGGGACGAGGGTGCAGGGTACTACTACATCAAGCGCTTCCAGGCCGAGGATACCGATAAGATGCTCGCCTTTGTGGATGAGGAGAATCCCAAGTCGAGGTCGGTGGCTATCTCGGATGAGGTGCAGCCCGCACTGGAGGTCATCTATGGCGGTGCACACATCACCAAGCCCGCCGACATCATCGATGTGCAGGAGTTCATCGGTGTGAAGGGCTACAAGGCCAAGGGTAAACGAGTGAGCACCTACATCATTGATAAACTGCGCTTTATCCCCAAACACTTCGCTCTGGATGCTGACCTCGAGGAGCCCACTGAGGGCGAGGATGAGGTGGCCGAGAGCCCCAAGGAGCAACTCACCGCTGCGGTGGCAAGCATCGCCTCGCAGAGGGTAGATGAGGAGCCCGAGGCAGCGCAGCAGGAGGTAGCCGAGGTGGAGGATGTGGCCGCTATTGAGGAGCAGGGGGCAGAGATTACAGAGGTTACCGAGGGGCCCCAGGAGGTGACTATTGAGGAGCCCCAGGATGAGGTGGAGCTGGAGATTATCATCCCCAAGGACGAGGATGAGTATGTCCCCCACATCGACTCCCAACAGCTGAATTTGTTTTAAGGATTTATAAGTCTTATGGGGCCTATGGGTCCCATAGGTCTTATAAGCCATTTCTCTCATTCTCAACTCTCAACTCTCAACTCACCAATGACTATCTTCCTTGTTGGTTTTATGGGGTGCGGAAAGAGCACCGTGGCACGAGGGCTCGCGGAGCTTTCGGACTTCCGCTATGTGGACCTCGATCAGGAGGTGTGCCACCTGGCCGGGGCCGAGAGCGTGGCCGAGATTTTCGCCACCAAGGGGGAGGAGGAGTTTCGCAGACTGGAGCGAGAGGCCATCGAGAGGCTCTCGGGCGAGGGCGATGTGGTGGTGGCCACGGGTGGTGGAGCGCCCTGCTATGGCGACAATATGGATCGCCTTATGGAGCTGGGAGTTACGGTCTACTTGAGGATGTCGGCCCGTGCGCTTACCGAAAGGCTGCAGCGTGTGAGGGTCGTAAGGCCCAAGATTGTAGGCCTCACGCCAGAGGAGCTTGCGGCCTATGTGACGGGGCTTCTGGCCGAGCGTGAGAGGTACTACGGCAGGGCCCGTGTGGTGGTCGATTGCGACGGCATCCCCTCGAGGGTGGTCATCTCGCGCCTTAAGTACCTCACAAAAAAGCGAAACTAAAACCGTAAAACGGATATATTCATTTGATTTTGTGCCCTTTTTCTGATGAAATCGGGCACATTTTTCATTTATTTTAATATCTTTGTGAGTTAATTGGCTAAGTTGGGCCATCGGCCACCTATGGGTGGGGCCCGAGAGTGAGAAAAAACTAAAAAATAGATACATTTATGAGCGGTAAAAAATTCAATGAGTACAAAGGGCTCGACTTGCCCGAAGTAGGTCTTGAGGTCCTCAAGAGATGGGACGCAGACGACACCTTCCACAAGAGTATTTCCACCCGTGAGGGTCACCCCACATTCGTCTTTTATGAGGGTCCCCCCTCGGCTAACGGTATGCCCGGCATCCACCACGTGATGGCCCGCACACTCAAGGATGTCATCTGTCGCTACAAAACCCAGAGCGGCTACCTCGTACACCGCAAGGCAGGTTGGGATACCCACGGTCTGCCCGTGGAGCTCGGCGTGGAGAAGAAGCTCGGCATCCGCAAGGAGGATGTGGGCGTGAATATCTCCATCGAGGAGTATAACCGCACCTGTCGTGAGTCGGTGATGGAGTTCACCGGCAAGTGGGAGGCCCTCACTCGCCAGATGGGCTACTGGGTGAATATGGATGACCCCTACATCACCTACGACAACAAGTATATTGAGACCCTCTGGTGGATGCTCAAGGAGCTCTACAATAAGGGACTTCTCTATAAGGGCTTCACCATTCAGCCCTACTCGCCCGCAGCAGGTACGGGTCTGTCGAACCACGAGCTCAACCAGCCCGGTTGCTACCGCGATGTGAAGGACACCACCTGTACCGCACAGTTCAAGGTTGTGCGCAATGCCGAGAGCGAGAAACTCTTTGAGGATGTCGAGGGCGACCTCTACTTCCTGGCTTGGACGACCACCCCCTGGACCCTGCCCTCCAATACCGCTCTGGCAGTAGGTCCCTCGATCGAGTATGTGAGGGTTAAGTGTGCCAACCCCTACACCGGCATTCGTCAGACCGTCATTATGGCCAAGGAGCTCGTGCCTGCCTACTTCACCAAGAAGATGGAGGGCACCTTCACCGTTGAGGAGGAGCGTTCGTGGAAGGGCGCCGAGCTTGCAGGTGTGAGGTATGAGCAGCTGATGGATTGGATGAGGCCCGATGGCGACGCTTTCCGTGTGATCACGGGTGACTATGTGAGCGTGGCAGACGGTACCGGTATCGTACATATCGCACCCACCTTCGGTGCCGACGACGACAGGGTAGCTAAGCAGGCTGGCATCGCACCCCTTCTGCTCATCGACAAGGCGGGCAAACAGCAGCCTATGGTCGACAAGCAGGGTAAGATGTTCCTCCTGGAGGACTTGGACTCCGAGTATGTGAAGAACTTCGTGAATGTAGAGAAATATGCCGAGTGGCAGGGTAGGTTCGTGAAGAACGCCTACGACGAGAAACTCACCGAGGAGGATGCAACCATCGATGTGGACATCGCCGTTGGCCTGAAACTGGAGAACAAGGCATTCAAGATCGAGAAGCACACCCACAACTACCCTCACTGCTGGAGGACCGACAAGCCCGTCTTGTACTACCCTCTGGATTCGTGGTTCATCCGCACCACCGCAGTGAAGGATAGGCTCATTGAGCTCAACAAGGGCATCTATTGGAAACCCGAGTCGACTGGTACGGGCCGCTTTGGTAAGTGGCTCGAGGGCCTTGTGGACTGGAACCTCTCGAGGAGCCGCTTCTGGGGTACCCCTCTGCCCGTGTGGGCCACCGAGGACTACTCGGAGATGAAGTGCATCGGCTCCATTGAGGAGCTCAAGGCCGAGATCGAGAAGTCGGTGGAGGCAGGCATTATGACCGAGAACCCCTACAAAGACTTCGTGGTGGGCGACTACTCGAAGGAGAACTACGATAAGGTTGACCTGCACCGCCCCTATGTGGATAACATCATCCTGGTGTCGAGCAAGGGCGAGCCTATGCGCCGCGAGAGCGACCTGATTGATGTATGGTTCGATAGTGGCGCTATGCCCTACGCACAGGTTCACTTCCCCTTCGAGATGAGCCGCGAGGAGTTCCTAAAGGTATATCCTGCCGACTTCATCGCCGAGGGTGTGGATCAGACCCGTGGTTGGTTCTACACTCTCCACGCTCTGGCAACTATGCTCTTCGATAGCGTGGCATTCAAGAATATCATCTCCAATGGTCTTGTGCTTGACAAGAACGGCAATAAGATGTCCAAACGCTTGGGTAACGCCGTAGATCCATTTGAGGTTATGGATAAGTATGGTCCCGATGCGACAAGGTGGTATATGATCTCCAACTCGCAGCCCTGGGATAACCTGAAGTTCGATGTGGATGGCGTGGATGAGGTGCGTCGTAAATACTTCGGCACCCTCTACAACACCTACGGCTTCTTCGCCCTCTACGCTAATGTGGATGGCTTCACCGGCCGTGAGGAGGAGGTGCCCGTTCAGGAGCGTCCCGAGATTGACCGCTGGATTCTCTCGGCTCTCAACTCGCTCGTGAGGGATGTCAAGGAGCGACTCGACGACTACGATCCCACCCCCGCTTCGAGGGCAATCCAGGAGTTCGTGGGCGAGAACCTCTCGAACTGGTATGTGCGCCTGAACCGCAAGCGTTTCTGGGGTGGCGGTATGACCAAGGATAAACTCTCGGCCTACCAGACCCTCTACACCTGCTTGGAGGTTGTGGCACAGCTGTCGGCTCCCTTTGCACCCTTCTTCAGCGATCGCCTCTTTATGGATCTGAACCAGATGAGCGGCCGCCACGAGGGCTCCGTTCACCTGAACCTCTTCCCCGAGTGCAACGAGGCACTCATCGATGGCGAGTTGGAGGAGATGATGGCCCTGGCACAGAAGAGCACCTCGATGGTGTTGGCTCTGCGTAGGAAGGTGGGCATCAAGGTGCGCCAGCCCCTGACGAAGGTTATCATCCCCATCCTCGACGGCGATATGGGCCGCAGGCTGGAGGCCGTGAAGGCTCTCTTGATGGGTGAGGTCAATGTGAAGGAGGTAGAGCTGATTACCAACACCACAGGCCTTATCACCAAACGCATAAAACTCAACTTCAAGACCTTCTGCGCTCGCTACGCCAAGTTGGCTAAGCCTATGGCGGCACTGGTTGCTACCTTCACTCAGGAGCAGATTGCAGCCCTGGAGGCGGCCGACCAGACTACCCTGGAGGTTGCAGGCGAGAGCGTGTTTGTTACCCCCGCCGACTTCGACATCACCTCGGAGGATATGCCCGGCTGGCTGGTTGCCTCGGAGGGCAAGCTGACCGTGGCTCTGGATGTGACCGTAACGGAGGAGTTGCGCAAGGAGGGCTTGGCAAGGGAGCTCGTGAACCGCATCCAGAACATCCGTAAGGATAGCGGCTTTGAGGTTACCGACCGCATCACCGTCGAGATCCAGAAGAAGGAGATGCTGGAGGGCGCAATCGAGGCCTTCGGCGAGTTCATTGCACAGCAGACCCTGGCAAACAGTGTTGTGCTTGCCGAGGAGCCCGCAGGTGCTGTGGTAGTTGATAGCGACATCGACGAGGAGCCCCTCAAAATTGCCGTTACGAAAGTGCAGTAAAATACCTCTCGCAAGGGGTGCAAAAAGCGAAAATCTAAAGGTTTTCGCTTTTTGCTTTTTAGGGGACATTGTGTACATCGGGCAGGGAGATTTGGATGATGTGTAAAAAATGTTGGCCAAAAAGTTGTGTAGGTATTAAAAATTTACTACCTTTAACAAACCAAAAACGAACAACTATGGAACAGGAAGTTGAGAAAACCAGATATTCCGATGAGGAATTGGCCGAGTTCAGGGTGATAATCCTCGATATGCTCGGTAAGGCAAAGGACGACTACGAACTGCTGCGCGCCTCGGTGAACAACTCCGTGAGCAACGACACTGAGGATACTTCGCCCACCTTCAAGGTGCTCGAAGAGGGTGCTGCAACCCTCTCCAAAGAGGAG
>JAGBYS010000106.1 GCA_017628675.1 Tidjanibacter sp. | reverse complement strand
GTATTGCTCGTAACACTCAGATCTACATCCAGGAGGAGACCAATGTTTGCCGTTCGGCAGACCCATGGGCAGGTTCTTACTATGTTGAGAGCCTCACCAACGAGATCGCTCACAAGGCTTGGGAGCACATCCAGGAGATTGAGAAACTCGGCGGTATGGCTAAGGCTATCGAGACCGGTATTCCTAAGATGCGTATCGAGGAGGCTTCGGCCCGCAAACAGGCTTGGATCGACTCGGGCGATGAGATCATCGTGGGTCTGAACCGCTACCGTCTGGAGAAAGAGGCCCCCATCGACATCCTTGCAGTGGACAACACCGCAGTTCGTGAGAGCCAGGTTAAGAGGCTTCAGGAGCTCCGCGCCGCTCGCGACGAGGAGGCCGTACAGAAGGCTCTGGCAGCCATCACCGAGGCTGTGAAGACCAAGACCGGCAACCTCCTTGAGCTTGCAGTAGAGGCCGCTAAGGTTCGTGCAACTCTGGGCGAGATTTCCGACGCTTGCGAGGTTATCGTAGGTCGCTACAAAGCAGTTATCCGTTCAATCTCCGGTGTATATTCGAGCGCTATGAAGAATGATGCAGACTTCGCTAAGGCGAAAGAGATGGTTGATGAGTTCGCAAAACGCGAGGGTCGTCAGCCCCGTATTATGATTGCTAAACTTGGTCAGGACGGTCACGACCGTGGTGCAAAAGTTGTTGCTACCGGTTACGCCGACCTCGGCTTCGATGTGGATATGGGTCCCTTGTTCCAGACTCCCGAGGAGGCCGCCAAGCAGGCTGTTGAGAACGATGTGCACGTAGTGGGCGTTTCGTCGCTCGCCGCAGGTCACCTCACCCTCGTTCCCCAGATCATCGCCGAGCTCAAGAAGTTGGGCCGCGAGGATATCGTGGTAGTAGTCGGTGGTGTGATTCCCGCACAGGACTACGAGGAGCTCTATCAGGATGGCGCTGCCGCTATCTTCGGCCCCGGTACTCCCGTTGCAACCGCTGCTCAGAAGATTATGGAGATTTTGGCCGAGTAAGCCCATACCTCTATAATATAAACGCGCGAAAGGGAGAGCGAAATGCTCTCCCTTTTGTTTATAGAAAGTTTTTTTCTAACTTTGTGGGAGTACTAAGCAAAACAAACTTAAACAAATACCTAACACTATGAAAAAGTTTATCAGTTTTCTTGTAGCAGCCCTCTCTTTTGTGGCTGTTTCGACCACTCCCTCGTTTGCCACCAACGACAACAACCCCGAGATAGTGAAAGTGCTCCGCGTTATTGTGGATGAGATGAATGCCGAGTGTCCCGTGGAGATTGATGACAATATGGTTCTCAACAAGGCATACCTGTCGAATAACCGTATGGTCTTCAACTTCCTGACCGATAATGATACGCTCGATGGCCTCATTCTCATCAAGGAGATGGCCGCCGAGGAGTTCGAGGCGTTGATTGTTGCAGGTATGTTGGAGGACAACGACGAGATGTTGCTGCTTATGGCTATGTGTGTGGCTGCCGACTACGGCCTGGAGTTCAAATTCTCCAACCTGAGCCGCACAAACTCACTACCCATCGTGCTTACAAAATATGACCTGGCTGCCTGCCTTGATGGCTACGACCTTGAGGAGATTCTGACGGAGTTCCTGTTGGAGTATCTGTAGTCCATTGGGCAAGGAGATAATAGAAAGGGGGAGGCTGTTGCCTCCCTTTTTGATTAAACAAAGGGGATATACTTATAGGCTCAATGTTGCTCCATAGGTCTTACTTATAGTTCTATCAGAAAATATCATCCGCCGAAAGAGTATCAAATAGGAAACTTTGCATTATCTTTGTAATACAAAAACAGGAACAAACATTAGAAAACCAATAAAAACACGAATACTATGAAAAAGAACATCAGCGACCGCCTCGTAGCGGCCATCAACGACCAGATTAACGCCGAGTTGTGGTCGGCATATCTCTACCTCTCGATGTCACTCGACCAGGAGGCTAAGGGCAACAAAGGCTTTGCAAACTGGTTCTTCATCCAGTTCCAGGAGGAGCAGGACCACGCCCGCATCTTTATGAATATGCTCAACTCGCGTGGCGCCGAGGTTAAGTTGCAGCCCATCGCAGCTGTGGATACCGAGTGGGCAAGCCCCCTGGCAGCTTGGGAGAAGACCCTCGAGCACGAGCAGGTGGTTACCGCACGCATCAACAGCCTGATGGCTATCGCCAAGGAGGAGCAGGACTACGCCTCGGAGAGCACCCTCAAGTGGTTTGTGGATGAGCAGGTCGAGGAGGAGGAGAATGCCCGCGACATCATCGACATCCTGGAGAAGATTGGCGACAACAAGTATGGCCTCTATGAGTACGACAAGGAGCTCGCCGCTCGCGTCTACACCACCCCCTCGCCCCTGGCTGCTGCCGAGTAAGCAAGGCTAAGATGGTAATAACCTAAAGAGGGCCCCACGGATTGCGTGGGGCCCTTTATTGTGGGCGCCAACGGGCACAGCGGGGTACAAAATGGGGCCTATAAGACCTATAAGACTTATAGAACTTTAAAGGACTTAGGTCGGTTAGACTTTAGACCTTAGACTTTAGACAAAAAACGCAGATAGCGGAGGGAATTTTTTGCCAAACAAAGGAGCGAGCCCGCAGCCTACTTAAAGCGTAGGTGAGGAGCTCGCTCTCTGAAGATTGGTGAAAAATTCACCCGCTATATGCGTTTTTTACTCGTGGCGGATAATCTTTGCACCCAAAGCATTCAATCGTCCTTCGATGTTCTGATAACCACGATCGATCTGCTCGACATTCTGAATGATGCTCTTTCCGTCGGCATTGAGGGCCGCAATCAGCAGGGCCACACCTGCACGGATGTCGGGTGAGGACATCGTGGTGGGGCGCAAGCGGCGCGAGTGGTCGTGACCGATGACGGTGGCACGGTGGGGGTCGCAGAGGATAATCTGTGCGCCCATATCTATGAGCTTGTCGACGAAGAAGAGTCGGCTCTCGAACATCTTCTGGTGGATGAGCACAGAGCCTTTGGCCTGTGTGGCAACCACCAGGAAGACACTCAGCAGGTCGGGAGTGAGGCCGGGCCAGGGTGCATCGGCGATGGTCATAATGGAGCCATCCATAAAGCTGTCTATCTCGTAGTGCTCCTGACGGGGGATGAAGATGTCGTCACCACGCTGCTCGAAGCGGATGCCCATACGGGCAAACTGTGCGGGGATGATACCGAGG
>JAGBYS010000105.1 GCA_017628675.1 Tidjanibacter sp. | reverse complement strand
CTTGTCGGTCGGCGCGGATGCCCAGGTGGCGGAATAGGTAGACGCGCACGTTTCAGGTGCGTGTGCCTCAAGGCGTGCAGGTTCGATTCCTGTCCTGGGCACCACAGACAGCTTGCAGAGATGCAGGCTGTCTTTTTTTTTGTCTAAAGTCAAAGGTCCAAAGTCTAACCGACCTAAGTCTTGACTATAATTGAGGACCTTAAGGACCTTTGTGCCATTTTCAGTTCTCAATTTTCAATTTTCAATTTTGAATTCTAAAAAAGGTGCAATATCTTTGCAATGTTGTGTGGACTGCGAAAATTTTTCACCCCCTTCCTTAAGATTAAAACGATGACAGATAAGCAAACAAACATAACCAATGGCGCGGAGGCCAAAAAGCCTGGTCTGGTGCGTCGACTCTACAACTGGATGCTCTCCTGGGCTGAGAGCCCCTGGGCCGGCTGGGCTATGTTCCTTTTCGCTATGGCCGAGGCGGTTATATTCCCCATCCCCCCCGATGTGCTTCTGCTTGCACTCTGCGTGGGTATGCCCAAGAAGTCATTCAAGTATGCACTCATCTGCACCGCAGGTTCGGTGGTGGGTGCCATTGTTGGCTTCGGTCTGGGCGCCTTTGCGTGGGAGGCTGTCGATAGCCTCTTCATCCCTGGCGTCTTCTCGCAGGAGTCTTTCGACAATGTGGGTGAGCTGTACAAGGAGCTCAACTTCTGGCTCGTCTTCACGGCCGGATTTACCCCTCTGCCCTACAAACTCATCACCATCTCGGCAGGTGTGTTCCTTGGCATTGCTCAGTTCCCCATCTTCATCCTGGCGAGCATCATCTCGCGAGGACTTAGGTTCTTCCTTGTTGCGGGCCTCGTGTGGAAGTTCGGAGCCCCCATCAAGAAGTTCATCGACAAATACTTCAACCTCTGCGCAATAGCCTTCACGGTGTTGCTCATCGGAGGTTTTGTGTTAATCAAGTACGCACTTTAATAAAACAGACCATTATATGGAACTCTACGGCGTTATTGGCAAACCACTTCAGCACTCTATGTCGGCCGACTACTTCACTCGCAAGTTTGCGGGCGAGGGCGAGTTGGACTTCCGTGAGTATCGCAAAATAGAGCTCGACAGCCTTGACGAGCTCCTCCCCTATATTGCCGAACACCCCGACCTGAGAGGCTTCAATGTCACCCACCCCTACAAGGAGCAGATCCTCCCCCTGCTCGCCTCCCTCTCACCCGAGGCACAGCGCATCGGTGCGGTAAACTGTGTGAAGGTGGCCCCCGACGGCAGCCTCCACGGCCACAATACCGACTATGAGGGTTTCGCCTCGGCCATCAATGAGTGGCTGCTCGCGGAGCGCCCAAGGGCGCTTGTGCTTGGCACGGGTGGTGCCTCCAAGGCTGTGCAGGCAGCGCTCACCGACAAAGGGTTCCAGTTTGTTGTCGTATCCCATAGCGGCAAGGGCGACATCTCCTACGAGGAGCTCAATGAGGAGGTCATTGCAGGTTTCCCCCTGATTATCAACACCACCCCTCTGGGTATGCTCCCCGATGTGGGCGAGTGTCCCCCAATCCCCTATGAAGCCCTCACCCCCGACCACTATCTCTTCGACCTGGTCTACAATCCTGCCACCACCGAGTTTCTGCGTCGTGGTCAGAAGCAGGGTGCAGCGATTTGCAACGGCCAGAAGATGTTTGTGTATCAGGCGGAGGCGTCGTGGCGGATTTTTGGCCGCATATAAAAAACGCATATAACGGGTGCTTTTTGCACCAAACTTCAGAGAGCGAGCTCCTCACCTACGATTAGTAGGCTGCGGGCTCGCTCCTTCGTTTGGCACAAAATTCCCTCCGCTCTATGCGTTTTTGTCTAAAGTCTAAGGTCTAAAGTCGAACCGACCTAAGCTACCTAAGGCTTATGGGGACTATAAGACCTATAAGCCCCATAAGCCCTATATGTCCTATTGGCCCTTTTAGCCTTTTTAGCCCTTTTGGCCCCCATTTCACCCCTCAACTTTCCACTCCAAAAAATAAGCAGACCCCGCCACCTACTTGTTGTAGGCAGCGGAGTCCGCGATGCTTGGGGCGACTAAGTCGTTGTCCCACTATGGGTGTTTAACTACAGATTGGCCTCGATTTTCTTGCGAAGATCGCCCTCCGAGCAAGCGCCCACCTGTTTGTCCACGAGCTCGCCATTCTTAACGAAAACGATGGTGGGGATGTTGCGAACCGAGAATTTCACGGGAACATCGTTCGACTCGTCTACATTGCATTTGCCAATGTTAGCTTTGCCCTCGAACTCCTCAGCGAGTTTCTCAACGATGGGGCCAATCATACGGCAAGGACCGCACCACTCTGCCCAAAAATCGATTACCAAAAGTTTGCCATCGGCTGCCAACTCTGCATAGTTGGCGTCATTGATTACAAGTGCCATAATAATGTGTTTTGTTTTAAGTTAATGTGTATTGTTGTGTCTATTGTAAAAAATGTTTTAGCTCTGTAGAGAGAAGCGAAGGTCGTTATCCTTGAAGAAGTCCAGGAGATCTTGTGTCACCCCGATGGTGAG
>JAGBYS010000104.1 GCA_017628675.1 Tidjanibacter sp. | reverse complement strand
TTCGCGTGCTGCTAAGGAGCGTTGCGACGCTGGCTTCGGCGTAAACGAGACAGTTCTGGCTGTATTACTCGATTTCAAAACCGCTATCGAGCGTCTGGGTAAAGATATCATCAAACAACGCTATGGTAACCTGTTCGATATGTACGAGGAGATTACCGACGTGAACCCCTACGAGGAGCCTATGATGATCTTCCCCGCAGTTCACTACACTATGGGTGGTATCTGGGTTGACTACAACCTGATGACTACTATCCCCGGTCTGTATGCTATCGGTGAGGCTAACTTCTCGGATCACGGTGCAAACCGTCTGGGTGCTTCGGCTCTGATGCAAGGTTTGGCTGACGGTTACTTCGTTCTGCCCTACACCATCGGCGACTACCTGTCGAAGAAAATCCAAGCTCCCAAAGTTTCGACCGACACTCCCGCTTTCGAGAAAGCAGAGAAAGAGGTTACCGAGAAAATCGCTAAACTGCTGTCGATTAAAGGTAAACAATCCGTTGACGACCTGCACAAACGTCTGGGCCACATTATGTGGGAGTACGTTGGTATGGCTCGTACCAAAGATGGTTTGGAGAAAGCTCTCCGTCTGGTTGACTTCTTGGAGTTGGGCGAGTTGATGGCACGCGACGCATTGCTCCGCGAGGAGTCGTGTGGTGGTCACTTCCGTACCGAGTACCAAACCGAAGAGGGTGAGGCTAACTTCTCGGATCACGGTGCAAACCGCCTCGGTGCTTCGGCTCTTATGCAGGGTCTGGCCGACGGTTACTTCGTGCTGCCCTACACCATCGGTGACTACCTCTCGCACGAGATTCAGTCGCCCAAGGTTGACACCAACGATCCCGCTTTCGAGGAGGCCGAGAAGGCTATCCGCGAGAAGATCGAGAAACTCTATGCAATCAAGGGTACTCAGACTCCCGACGAGCTGCACAAGAAACTCGGTTGCGGCATTATGTGGGAGAAGGTAGGTATGGCTCGTACCAAAGAGTCCTTGGAGCAGGCTATCGTTGAGATTCAGGCTCTGAGGAAGGAGTTCTGGAGCGACCTGAAACTTACCGGCAAGCCCGATGAGTTCAACCAGGAGCTCGAGAAAGCACTCCGTCTGGCCGACTTCCTGGAGCTGGGCGAGCTTATGGCACGCGACGCACTCAACCGTAACGAGAGCTGCGGTGGCCACTTCCGCGAGGAGTTCCAGACTCCCGAGGGCGAGGCTCTGCGTGACGACGAGAACTACGCTTATGTTGCAGTTTGGGAGTACCAGGGTGAGGACAAAGAGCCCGTTCTCTACAAGGAGCCTCTCACCTTTGAGACCATCCACCTCCAGCAGCGTAACTACAAAGACTAAGCAGTGGTCCACAGAAAGAGAGATTATACATATTATTTAACTTCACGAAAAACACAAAACTAAGATATGAATTTAACACTTGAAATCTGGCGTCAGCCTAACGCCAAAGCCGAGGGCAAATTCGAGACTTATGTGGTTAAAGATGTCTCGACCGAGAGCTCTTTCTTGGAGATGCTCGACATCCTCAATAACCAGCTTATCCACGAGGGTATTGAGCCCGTAGCTTTCGATCACGACTGCCGCGAGGGTATCTGCGGTGCTTGCTCGTTGCGTATCAACGGCCACGCACACGGCCCCGAGAGCGAGGTAACCACCTGCCAGCTCCATATGCGTAACTTCAAGGACGGCGATAAGATCGTTATCGAGCCCTGGAGGAGCCGCGCTTTCCCCGTAATCAAAGACCTTGTTGTAGACCGCACCGCCTATGAGACCATTCTCCAGGCAGGTGGCTTCGTGTCGGTGAACACCGGTGGTGTGCCCGATGCAAACGCTATTCCTATCGCTAAGGACGACGCAGAGGAGAGTATGGACGCTGCTGCTTGTATCGGTTGTGGTGCTTGCGCCGCTACCTGCAAGAACGGCTCGGCTATGCTGTTTGTGGCTGCACGCGTTTCGTCGCTCGCCAAACTGCCCCAGGGCCAGGTTGAGGGCGCACGCAGGGCTAAAGCAATGGTTGCTAAGATGGACGAGCTCGGCTTCGGTAACTGTACCAACACCGGCGCTTGCCAGGCTGAGTGCCCCAAAGGCATCACCATCAACCACATTGCTCGCCTGAACCGCGAGTACCTCAAGGCTAAATTCCGCAGCTAAGAGAAGCAAACGATGTTGAGGGGAGGGGCCACAGGGCACCTCCCCCAACAATGCTATATAACACACACAACAAGTTAGGTTATTTATAAACATTAAAAAACGATTACGAAAATGTCTGAAATTTTAGGCGTACACGCAAGAGAGATTCTTGATTCGAGGGGTAACCCCACTGTAGAGGTTGAGGTAACCACCGCAAATGGTTATGTTGGTCGTGCTGCTGTTCCCAGCGGTGCTTCGACCGGTGAGAACGAGGCTCTCGAGCTTCGCGATGGCGACAAGGGTCGCTACCTCGGCAAAGGCGTACTGCAGGCCGTTGCTAATGTAAATGAGAAGATTGCTCCCGCTGTTATCGGTATGAATGTATTCGATCAGGTGGGCGTAGATAAGGCTATGATTGAGCTCGACGGCACCAAGACCAAGAGCAACCTCGGCGCAAATGCCATCCTTGGCGTGTCGCTCGCTACCGCTCACGCAGCTGCTGCTGAGCTCGGTATGCCCCTGTACCGCTACATCGGTGGCTCGAACGCTAAGAGCCTCCCCGTTCCTATGATGAACATCATCAACGGTGGTTCGCACTCGGATGCCCCTATCGCATTCCAGGAGTTTATGATTCGCCCCGTAGGTGCTCCCACCTTCCGTGAGGCTATCCGTATGGGTGCAGAGGTGTTCCACAACCTCAAGAAAGTGCTCCACGCTCGTGGCCTCAGCACCGCAGTAGGTGATGAGGGTGGCTTCGCTCCCGCTCTGGAGGGTACCGAGGACGCTATCGAGAGCATCCTGAAGGCTATCGAGGCTGCAGGCTATGTTCCCGGTAAGGATGTTATGATCGGTATGGACTGCGCTTCGAGCGAGTTCTACAAAGATGGCATCTACGACTACACCAAGTTCGAGGGCGAGAAGGGCGCAAAACGCTCCTCCGCAGAGCAGGTTGAGTACCTGAAAGGCCTCGTAGAGAAATATCCCGTTGATTCGATCGAGGACGGTATGGCCGAGAACGACTGGGAGGGTTGGAAGATGCTCACCGACGCTATCGGCGACAAGTGCCAGCTCGTAGGCGACGACCTCTTCGTTACCAATGTTGAGTTC
>JAGBYS010000103.1 GCA_017628675.1 Tidjanibacter sp. | reverse complement strand
GACATCAACACTTGAGGATGACATATATAAGACGGTGACTCCCAGCGTACTAACACTCATTGTGGCCTTCATCATTCTGGTGATGTTCTACTACTTCATTGACACCTACTACACCAAGCCCGTAAGGAACATTTCGCGTTCGCTGGATAACTACCTCAAGAGCAAAGTGCCCTACCAGGTGAAGATTGAGGAGAAGAGCGAGTTGTCGCTGCTGAATGACAACATTGCGGAGCTTATCAACAACAAAAGACAACAATAACCCGACACACAAACAGATATGAGGCTTCAGGTTGTATTCCGTTACATTGGTATGGTGCTACTCTTCGAGTCGGCATTTATGTTGCTATCGGCATTCGTATCGTACCAAAACGGCATCGATAGTGGCTTCACTCCCCTGCTACTCTCCTTCCTCTTTACGGCTCTACTGGGAAGTTTTCCTCTAATTTTCGTAGGCAAGAGCAGCCGCCTATCCTCCAAGGAGAGCTATGCGATTGTCATTGGTGCCTGGCTCACATCGTGTGTGGTCGGAATGTTCCCTTTCCTACTCTGGGGCGGCGAGTTCAGTGTCATAAACGCCTGGTTTGAAAGCGTTTCGGGATTTACCGCAACTGGAGCATCCATCCTGAACGACATCGAAGCACTGCCCAAAGGACTACTCCTGTGGCGCTCACTGACCCATTGGATTGGCGGTGTGGGCGTTGTGATGTTTGCACTTGTGATTATGCCTATGGTGGGTCGAAGCCGTATGACCGTTTCCAACTTGGAGATCTCCTCTATGGCTCGCGACAACTACCGCTATACATCCTCCACCATCATCAAGATTCTACTGGGCGTTTACCTTGCGATGACCATTGCCAATCTGGTGGCCCTGAGGCTTGCGGGTATGGATATGTTCGACTCTGTGTGCCACGCACTTAGTACCATTGCAACAGGCGGTTTCAGCACCAAAAATGCCAGCATAGGCCACTACAACAACGCCTGGATTGAGGGCATCACAATCTTCTTTATGATGCTCAGCAGTATCCACTTGGGCATCACCTACGCCACCTTTATGGGTCGCAAAAACAACATCTTCCGCAGCGAGGGCAGCCGATTCTTCATAGGAATAACTCTTTGTTTGTGCCTTATGGCAAGCTTGAGCCTTTGGAATAGTGGCACTTACGACAGCCTGGGCACATCCTTGCGCCACGGCTTCTTCCAGGGCGTTTCGATTGTAACCTCCACCGGTTTTGCCACTGCCGACACCAACCTATGGCCGGCATTGTGTATCTGCCTGCTCATATATCTCTCCATTCAGGGCGGTATGGCGGGCTCGACGGCCGGTGGTCTGAAGAGTGACCGTATCCTTATGGCCTACAAGGTCATCAAGGCCCAACTACGCCAGCAGCAACACCCCTCTGCAGTCATTCGCATCAAAAATGACGGCATAACCCAAAACCCAAGCGTAGTGAACTTTGCCATACTCTACATCGTCATCTACGCCTTCATCATCCTTGTGGGCACCATCATCAACGCGGCGTGTGGATTGGATACACTCACGAGTTTTACCGCTTCGGTGGCCTCGATGGGTAACATCGGCCCCGGCTTTGGAGAGGTAGGCTCGTTGAGCAACTTTTCATCAATGCCCATTCTGGTCAAGTTTGTTAGCACGCTACAGATGCTTCTGGGGCGTCTTGAGATATTCGGATTACTTCACTTCTTTTCAATGAAATGGTGGATATAAAGAGAACTATAATACTGCTTGCAGTAGCACTCTTTGCGTTCGAGAGTTCGGCGCAAAGCACCCTGGGCACCTTCGCCCAGCGACAGACAAAACAGCTCGAACGCCGCAAAGAGCAGATAAACAAGCAGCTACAGAGTGCACAGGAGGCATTTGCCAAGGCTCCTTGTAACTCTCTCAATATGGTCATCTATGAGCTCACACAGCAGGTGGGTGCAGTAGAAAAAGCTCTCGAGAGGATCGCACTCGAGGAGCAGGAGCGCATCCGCAAGGAGCAAGAGGAGGCCGCTCGTGCAGCGGAGCTTGCAGCACAGGCTGAGGAGGCCGCTCGTGCAGCCGAACTTGCTGCCCAGCAGGCGGAAGAGGCCGCAAGGCTTGCTGAACTCGCAACCCAGGAGGCAGCCAGGGCCGACTCCATTGCACTTGCCTCGCAGGGCTCCGTAGTCGTTGAGCAAGAGGGCAATGCAAATGTGGCAAGCGACGAGGCCG